>JBGSVR010000089.1:0-9072 GCA_041752855.1 Thermosynechococcaceae cyanobacterium | reverse complement strand
CGCCATCGCAAGACGAGGGCCATAGATGACCGGAATATTAAACTGCTTAAGGTGAAAGGCAATGCCGCCAATATGGTCTTCGTGACCGTGGGTAACAATCATGCCCTTAATTTTGTGCTGATTGTCGCGCAGATAGGTCATATCTGGCAGCACAATATTTACGCCATGCATCCCGTCTGTTGGGAATGCAAGCCCTGCATCTAGAAGGATAATCTCATCTTCGTACTCGAATACACAGGTATTTTTGCCAATTTCATGAAGCCCACCGAGGGGAATAACTTTGAGCGGGGATACAGCAGCAGCAGTCGTCATGGGTTTTTGGTCTCTTTTAATTAGATTAGTCATGTAATGGGGGTATTGGGTTGTAAAAAACTTTGCTTCGGTCATACCGTTGACCCTAGTAAAGGGCACAGTAAAACTGGGATATCGTGAATAGTCTGTGCTTACTGATGGATTTACAGAAGTGACAAATCTGTAAGAACCTGCTTAATATCGCGCTCTATATCCGCTGGCACATCTGGAAGTGGGAGCCGAGTGCTGCCTACTGCCCATCCCTGTAACCGCAGAGCCGCTTTAAGCGGAATGGGGTTTGCCGTTGCAAACAGAGCCTTAAAGAGCGGCATAAGCTGGATATGAATGCTAGTCGCTTCTTGAGGACGGCCTTCAAAGAAGTGTTTCACCATCTGCTGCATCAAGTCACCGACCAAATGGCTGGCAACGCTAACTACGCCAGACCCACCCACTGCGAGCATGGGCAGCGTGAGCGAATCATCGCCGCAGTAAATCTCAAAGGTTGAGGGCGTTAGGCGACGAATTTGGCTGGCTTGGTCAAGGCTCCCGCTGGCTTCTTTAACCGCCACAATGTTCTGCAAATTTGCGAGACGTGCGACGGTCTCTGGCTGCAAATTTTGGCCTGTGCGCCCAGGAACGTTATAGAGCATGATGGGCAGGTCGGGCACGGCTGCGGCGATCGCCTTGAAATGCTCATACAGTCCTTCTTGGGGCGGCTTATTGTAGTAGGGCACCACTAATAGGGCACCGTCTAAACCTAAGGCCGCTGCCTTACGGGTCGCCTCAATCGCCTCATGGGTCGAATTAGAGCCTGTCCCTGCCAAGACCTTAGCACGTCCGGCTACCGCCTGTTTAATCACCTGAAAGAGCTGATATTCTTCATCCCAGGTGAGGGTGGGAGACTCGCCAGTGGTGCCGCAAATGACAAGTCCATCTGAGCCGTGGTCGACAAGATGATTGGCAAGCTTTGCCGCTACATCGTAGTCTACGTCTCCCGCTGCGTTAAAAGGTGTGACCATTGCGGTCACAATGCGTCCAAAACGAGTCACAGGGTTTGAACTCCAGATTGGAACGGGCAGAACGATAAACAGTTTGAGGCTTGAACTGGGACTTGGCTAGAGCCTTGACTGAGGATTTGAACTGACATTTGAATCAAGCTTTACTCCACTCCTAAAAAATAAATGGTGATTATCTCTGTTGATTGACTGACCCGTCAAACCAAAAACTTAGAACTATAAAACTTGCTAAGACCTTCTCAGCAAAGTCGCTAAGCGCAAGCGTTGAAGTCGATGACTTGGGTTTCCAGAGTGTTTTGAAAGTTTAAATCTGCAAATTTAATGCACAAGCTGCCGTTGATATGGTTTTAGCGCATTTTGCTCAATGAGCAACTCTGCAATTTGGACTGCATTTAGCGCTGCACCCTTACGGATTTGATCTCCACTCAGCCATAGCTCTAGACCACAGGGATGCGATAAGTCTTGACGAATTCGCCCGACCAGTACGTCATCTAGGCCGCTAGCTTCCATTGGCATCGGGAAATAGTTTTGACTCCAGTCTTCTACTAATTTAACTCCAGGCGCACTTTGTAAAAGCGCCCGAGCCGTTTCGACCGAGAAGGGTTGGGCAAACTCTAGATTAAGAGATTCTGAATGTGCCCTTAGTACTGGAACCCTAACACAAGTCGCACTGACTCGTAAATTAGGAACACCAAAGATTTTCCGAGTTTCTTCGACCATTTTCAGCTCTTCAGCACAATAGCCATTTTCGCTCAGCGCTGAGTTGTGCGGAAACAAATTAAAGGCCAAAGGATACGGAAAACAGTCCGTTGGCGGCGTTTTCCCATCCAAGATGGCCTGAGTTTGAACCTTCAGCTCTTCCATTGCTCGCGCTCCGGCTCCGCTGGCAGACTGATAGGTCGCTGCCACAATTCGCTGAATCGGTTGAACCTGATGGAGCGGCCAGATCGCAACAGACATCAAAATGGTGGTGCAGTTAGGGTTTGCAATAATGCCCCGATGCTGGGTAGCAGCCTCCGGATTCACCTCGGGCACCACTAAAGGCACCAAGGGATCCATCCGGAAGGCGCTGGAGTTATCGACCACGACCGCGCCAGCGGCAACGGCCTTGGGTGCCCAGAATTGTGACGCGGTTCCACCAGCAGAGGCTAGCACCAAGTCGATGCCCTCAAATGCTTTCTCAGTGACTTCTTCAACCTGAAGAGAATTCTCTTTAAAGCTAATTTTTTGACCCGCTGAACGGGCAGATGCCAGTAATTTGAGTTCAGACAATGGAAAATTTCGCGATTCTAAAAGCTGAAGCAGCTCAGCGCCAACAGCACCTGTAGCGCCTAGAATTGCAACACGATACGACTGAGTCAACCCAATTGCCTCCGTAAAAATGAATAAATCTGAATACTGAAACCTTCGTAAAGAGCAATGTTTCTCTTTACTACAGAGATAAGAAATTTGACCTTTAGAAGCTATCTAATAATGAGTCTCTGAAAATAGATAAGGTAAGTCTCTGAGTTAGTGTTGGGTGTAGCTAAGTCTCTGCTTAGTTAAGGTTAAGCTGCATCGGTTAAATCTCACATTGAGAATAGAACCCTTGGTCAGCAGCTCTCTCGCTGTTGAATATATTGTACACGTTTCCTTAACAAGATAGAACAACATGGGCTTAAATATCTCAAGGGAGATGAGCTACAAGTTCGCCTAGACTGGGTTTGATAGCCCAGAGCAAACTTAACCCTTCAAAGACTGCCGATTGAGCAGAGAGCGTCTTATGAGTAGCTGGTCTCAACCGAACGTAGCCGCATGGCGTTCTACGAAGAGCAGTAACAAGAGTTTGGCTCAAGTGGATTCTAGGTACTCATATCTAACATGCGCTGAATAGGTTTGAGGGCTGCAATACGGGTTTGTTCGGGGACGGTGATTTCTGGCGATCGCCGCTTCATGGCCCAGTACACTTTCTCTAGGGTATTGAGACGCATGTAGGGGCACTCGTTACAGGCGCAAGTTCCTGTTGGGGGCGCTGGGATGTAGTGTTTGTGAGGGTTTTGTTTTTGCATCTGGTGCAAAATGCCGGACTCGGTCGCCACAATAAAAGTGTTTGCACTGCTGCTCTGGGTGTAGTTAAGCAACGCGGTAGTAGAGCCGATGTAGTCGGCATGGCGCAGAATACCAGCTTCACATTCTGGGTGGGCAATAATTTCGGCGCTGGGGTGTTCTACCTTTAGTTCTAAAAGTCTGCGTTCTGAAAAGGTTTCGTGGACGATACAGCTCCCTTTCCACAACACCATGTCGCGTCCGGTTTGCGCCATGACGTAGCGGCCTAGGTTTTGGTCTGGGGCAAAAATAATGGGTTGGTTTTCGGGGATTTGGCGCACGAGTTCTACGGCGTTGGAGCTAGTACAAATGATGTCGCTCATTGCCTTAATCTCAGCGGTGCAGTTGATATAAGAGATAACTAGATGCTTAGGATGGTCGGCTTTAAAGGCTGCAAAGGCGTCGGGGGGGCAGCTATCGGCGAGGGAGCAGCCTGCATCAAGGTCTGGGATTAAGACCTGTTTAGTGGGGTTTATAATTTTGGCAGTTTCTGCCATGAAGTGTACGCCAGCAAAGACAATCACATCTGCGCTGGTGCTGGCGGCTTGGCGGGAGAGGCCAAGGGAGTCTCCGATAAAGTCTGCGATATCCTGAATTTCAGGCTCTTGGTAGTAGTGAGCCAAGATGACGGCGTTAAGTTCTTGCTTGAGCGTTTGAATAGCAGCGACCAAATCAAGAGGCTGGGTGTCATTGACCAAGGCTTGGGGAGACGAAAGAGTAAACACTGGCTAAACGCCCCCTGGATATGGGGTAATGAATTGCGGATGATCACGATTGTAGTAGAAATTACCAAAACTCTGAGGGCAGAACCCACTTTCATTTACTGTGGGGAGACTTTAAGCAGATTAAGTTCGGCTCGACAGGTGACTGAAGCTTTAGATTTAGATTTCACACTAATCTCTAGCTTCATGAAAGAAGCATTTTGCCCAGATATCTGGAGTTCAAATGGGTTTAACTGAGACTTTGGATAAGTTTTAATATTTTGGATGACAACATTTGCATCTTTATCCAAGGTTGATATTTTTAGAGATATCGGATCGGAAACGTTATCACATTTTGAAATAGAGTATAGACCTGAGACTTTTATATTTTCAGAAATTTTCCCGAAATATAGCAAAGAAGCAGGTTCTTGATCACTAATTTGCAATCGTAAAACCTGAACCATCTTTAAAAGTGGATCTTGAATAATGGCGGTAGGCTGTTCAGATTTAAGATCTAGCCAAAAAGGTTCTTGTCCAGGTATGCGCGATACCTGCGATCGCATTTTTGCCAGCGTCTCCAAAATGGTTGGGAAGGAGGTCGGACGAGTACGTTTATAAATCTGAACCGTGACCCCATGTTCTAGCTGAAAAGTCTGGGGAAGGAGAGTGAAGTCTTGGGCGATCTCCCAGTTTTGAGTAAATGCATCAACGACTACTTTTACAACCGTTTGCTCTCTAGGATCAAGATGAAACTGATAAGGTAAAGCCACAACTACATAATGAGCTTGCAGCAAACCAACAAGAGGATAAAAATCTCTAGAGTCAACATTGGAGTTTCGAGAAATTGGAAGAATTGATTTTCCGAAGCGCTGTTGCTCTGCAACCGTAAAGATACTGTAATTTAAAGTATAGGAAGATGCTGCAACATAAATTTTCTGATTAGAATCGCTATGCATTCTCAGATATTTGACCAGTGATGCAACGCTTTTATAATCTCCTCGAAACAAGGGAGATTCTTTTTTTGAGAATAGTAATGAGGCAGGATAAATAAATTTTAAATTAGTACCTGCAGCATATATAAAATTCAAGCCATAAAAAAATATGCTGAATATTGAAATAACATTTTTAATATATTGATTAAATCTTGCATAGATTACATAGACAAATAGATAATTTCCAGAAATAATAAATACAAGAAAATGAGTGGAATACTGAATATTGACTTGCTTAGCAAAGAAAAACCATTGAATAATTGAAACAAGTCCGAATAGCAGGAGAAAGTCAGATTTTTTTTGGTCGATTAATTTATCTCGATGAGCGCATATAAATCCTGTGATCGAAGATACACAAATAATTAAGCCAAAAGCCTGAATATAAAATTCAGCATTAGATATGACGGATGCTTCATAGGATGCATATAAAGCACGATAATTAATAAATAGAGCTTTGATGATGACAACAAATGAAAATGCGGCAAACAAAAATAAGATGTGAGTAATTCTAAAAGAGAATATCTTTAGGTATTTTAAGAATGAACCTAATCTTCTTCTGTGTTTTGGAAAAATCTCAATAAGTTTGTAAATAACAATTGTGATAATAAGAGCACGGACACTGTAAATAAAATGCCGCCGAAACAAAACTGCAACACCCAAAAGAAATGCAATAAAAATGCGTTGATTTTTTATTTTTAAGTCTGAATCTTGCCAGTAGGTCAGTATTGCTAGAGAAACTAGTGTAGATCCTCCAATATCTGGAAATCCTCTAAAAATTGAAATCCATATAGAAGGGATTAACAATGAAAAAAATGAAGTTGACCAAAATATAAATCTAGGTTTCACTAAAATTGTTTTTGAAATAGTTAGTCCCATAACTAAACAGAATGGAATTACATAGGCCAAAACTAAGCCACCAATAAAACCAAGACGCGAACTGCCAAGCACAATTCGAAAGGGGAGGAGTGGAATAGAGGGCAGTTGTGTATAATCGTCAAACAAAGAAATGATGATTAATCCAATCCCCTCCAAAGCAGATTTTTGAAATGAATCAACTAAATCATTAAGTTGCTGAAAACTTCTGACGTAGTCCCAATAATAATAGTATTGCTCTTGTGAAACATAAAAATAGGTTAGCAACAATGAGAAAGTGATTAATACAGACAGCAAAAAAATGTCAATAGGTTTGACAAAATCAATCAATCTTCTGATCAACATGAGTAACTTATCAAAGGGACTTAGAGAAACAACGTCCAACGTTCCAATATTTTGTTTGTCTCAAAAATAAAGGATGATCACAAAAGGATACTTCAGTTGTTTTTTGAAGAAACACGAAGGACTCTTGAGACTTTAAATCAAGGCTGTCAAAGTTAAAATGGTATCTTCCAAAACTTTGGACTTTATAAATGCCATCTTTATCGAAATTGTGATGATTGAACTTTTGGAAATTGGCAGGCGAATAGCGATCAAAGAACAAAACGTAGACATAAGGAAGCTTTATTGAATCGGTAATCAGTATTTTCTCAGAGGGAAGCGATTTACTTTTTGCTGTGTGGAAAGCAGATTCTAATCCATAATTGAAAGCATCATAGGCTTTCTCAGAATAAAACAAAAAATAATTTGCAGTAAATAGAATGCTGCTGATGATTACCCAATATATAATAATTTTTTTAAATAAATTTTTGTAGTAAATATCTTTGAATTGTTTAAGTATCGCTTCAAAGCCAATGGCTGAGATGACCATGGCAGGAAAAAAAGCGGAATTAGCTCGATTAATGTTAAGGCTAGATATAAATAATAGCGGCAAACAAGAGAAAAGCCATAACACAAACAGTTTGGAGTTTTGAGAACTGTTTTTTTGATTTCTAAGAAGATTAATGCCAATACAAAGAAATGGAAAAGCAATCATATAAAATGATGGCACACCTGGAATATGGTTCCAAATATTATTATCTTGAAAACCATTGAGTAAGAATTCAATATTACTGATGGGGTTAATGTTTCGTAAAGGTGTTGAGGTTAATAATGGAATGCTAAATGGCAAATATTTTTCAAAAAATAAATCACGACGAAATATTACATTTTTTAATGTAAAGAGAATAATTGGTGAAATGATGATGCTAAAAATGAGTATTGCAGCTATCCATTGATTTTTATGCTCAAGAATTTTGTCTTTGTAGGTTTTGAAAATTAGAAAGAACAATACAGGAAGCGTGAGGTAGAAAACGCCGTAGGCATAGAGGGCGATCGCCCAAGGGATCAAGCAGAATATTCTTTGCCTTGGGGAAGCCGTAAGAACTAAAGCTTTATCTATAGTATAGAAGCCCAATAATGTAAAAAATGGCAATAAATTTGATTCCAATGCCCATCGCGACAACATAATGTGCCAGGGATTAATCGCAATCAAAAAAGTTACAGTGTAAGCGACTCTTTTTGAGAAAGCATTCTTCGTGAATTGGTAGAGTAGTGGGATTGATAAAATCCCAAAAATTAAATTAATAGATCGAACAGATAAAGTATTTAAGCCAAAGAAATGAATAACTGGAAGTAGTAGGTATGAGTACAAAACATTTTGACCTGCTCCCCAGGCAATAAAATACCCTGGCCAAATATTACCCCATTTATCTTTTCCTGTTAGGAGAAGGGAATAGGCTTCATATCCAGCAGCGGCTTCATCTTGATTCAATCCAGGTGGGATCACCCCAAACAGTATTGTTCTAAGAAGAATTCCGATGGCACAGCACAAAAGAATAATAAGCAATTCTTCTTTTTTGTCTGAATTTATAATCTTTTTTGGCAGAAAAGAATGCATTAATATTTAATTTGAAACTACAATGTGATTAAGTGCGACCTTACATATACTTAAATTATTGGCTTTACTCTGTGACTTCAAACTTAATGCTATAAATTTGGAACCTTGCCCATTTAAGTAAATTGAAAAGTTTTCCTTATTTTTTGGAATATAGTTGATTGACTTTCTGTCGAGAATAGCTTTATTTGAATTTAGTGTAGACAATTCAATCTCAATTGATTTGGTCTGGGAGCAATCAGACATAATATTAATCGTTCCCTCTATCTTGACCTTAGGTTGAATTTCTCCAAAGAAAAGTAACGAAACTGGATTATTAACTTTAACAAAAAGTGGCGAGATGTGAACGGTCTTAAACAGAGCATCTCTTTCAATGACTGTACTATTGCCAGGACTCAAATTAAGCCAAAACGTTTCACGACCTAGTGATCCTTTTATCCTATCTTTCATGAAATCTAGGGTATTAAGAGCAGTTTCTATTGATGTTGGTTTAACTCTCTGATACAACGAAACTGTTACACCCTGATCGAGAATAAACTGCTCTGGACTCTTTTTGAAATCATTAGAAATGAGGTCTTGACGATCAAATACATCACTAATAACAGTGATAACTTTTTGCTCTGTTGGATTGATATGATATTGAATTGGATTTGTGATGACAACATAATGGGCTTCAAGCAACCCGTTGAGTGGATAAAAGTCACGGGAGTCGATGTCAGAAGTCCGAATAATATTAATTTTTTTGTTTTTGTATAGATGCTTTTCCGCTTCTTCTAAAATACTCTTATTGAGGACTTCATAGGAAGATGCTGCGACGTAGGTTGATCCTTCTGGCTTACTATTATCTCTTAGGTAATTTATAAAACGAGTTAATTCAGGTAAATCAGAACGAGAGAGAGGTGCTTCAACTCTTGCAAATAGAAACTTTGCATATGCAGTGTTCAAGTGTAAATTACCTTGACTAATCGAAAAATTGGCGACCAGTAAAAGAACAAATGATGCAAGAAATATTTTAAGTACATGACCCTTAATTTGAAGTCTTGAAAATATATATTTTGTTGACCAAACTAATGAACTAATTCCGAGGATAACAAATGGCAAAAAATGATTGATATAGTGTAAGCCAAGCTGTTTAGATGAAAATATCCACTGTAATGATGTAATAGCTCCAAGTAATG
>JBGSVR010000088.1:0-3982 GCA_041752855.1 Thermosynechococcaceae cyanobacterium | reverse complement strand
ACCTCAACCTTTTCTTTACGCTCACGGTCAGCGTCGGCATTCACCTCGGCATCTTTAACCATGCGGTTCACTTCATCATCAGAAAGCGTAGAAGCCCCTGTGATGTTGATGGACTGCTCCTTGCCACTGCCCTTATCCTTCGCGGTGACGTTGAGGATACCGTTGGCATCAATGTCAAAGGTGACTTCGATCTGAGGGACTCCCCGCTGAGAAGGAGGAATACCGTCTAGACGGAAGGTTCCTAAGCTCTTGTTGTCGTTCGCCAGCTCGCGTTCGCCCTGAAGGACGTGGATTTCCACATTGGTCTGACCATCTACGGCAGTCGAGAAGGTTTCCGACTTTTTGGTAGGGATAGTGGTGTTGCGGGTGATGAGCTTGGTCATCACGCCACCCAAGGTTTCTACACCCAGAGACAGCGGCGTGACGTCGAGCAGCAGAATGTCTTTGACTTCGCCAGCCAAAACACCCGCCTGAATGGCCGCACCCACGGCAACCACTTCGTCAGGGTTGACAGTTTGGTTGGGGTCTTTGCCCAAGACCTTACGCACCAGTTCCTGTACCGCAGGAATACGGGTAGAACCGCCCACCAGCACAATCTCATCTAGGGCGTTTTTGTCGATTTTGGCATCCCGTACCGCGTTCTCGACGGGGATGCGGCAGCGATCAATAAGGTCAGCACAAAGCTCTTCAAACTTGGCGCGGGTTAGGGTTGTGTCTAAATGCTGAGGGCCATCTTGAGTTGCTGTGATGAAAGGCAGGTTAATTTCGGCCTGAGTGACGCTAGATAGCTCAATCTTGGCCTTTTCTGCGGCTTCGGTGAGGCGCTGTAAAGCCTGACGATCTTTGCGCAGGTCAATTCCAGTGCTTTTTTGGAAATCAGAGGCGAGGAAGTCTACGATTTTTTTGTCGAAGTCATCGCCACCCAAGTGACCGTCGCCGGAGGTAGACATCACCTCAAACACGCCGTCGCCCACTTCTAAAATGGAGACGTCAAAGGTACCACCCCCCAAGTCAAAGACCAAGATGGTTTCATTGCTCTTGCGGTCTAGGCCGTAGGCCAAAGATGCAGCGGTCGGCTCGTTGATGATTCGCAGAACCTCAATGCCTGCGATTTTGCCCGCGTCTTTGGTGGCCTGACGCTGAGAGTCATTAAAGTATGCTGGAACCGTGATGACCGCCTGGGTTACTTTTTCACCCAAATACTTGCTGGCGTCATCCACAAGCTTCCGCAGCACCTGAGACGAAATTTCTTCAGGAGAGAACTGCTTGCCTGCGGCTGGGCAATCAATTTTAACGTTGCCGCCTGTGTTCAAAACTTTGTAAGACACTTCGGTCATTTCAGTGCCGACTTCATCAACGCGGCGACCAATAAAGCGCTTCACCGAGTAAAAGGTGTTTTCGGGGTTCATGACAGACTGGCGCTTGGCAATTTGACCGACCAGGCGATCGCCATTTTTTGCAAAGGCCACCACCGAAGGCGTTGTGCGAAACCCTTCGGCATTTGCGATGACCGTAGGTTTGCCCCCTTCCATGACCGCAACGCAGGAATTTGTTGTCCCCAAGTCAATTCCAACCACTTTTGCCATAAGACGTTATTTCGCTCCTTGATCCAAAATTTAGTCGGCGCTCCAAACTGAATTGGTCTATCGCCTGCACTCTCTTCTATATAGTGGCGCTCTAGAGCAGAAACCTTAAGGCGTATTTACCGAACCAACCGTAATCGGTTGCAGTTTTTGGGCGAAATCTAAAGCTGGCAATTCAAAGCTGGCAATTTAGAGTGGCAAGGGTAAAGCTGGCGCAAACTCTGCTGCCCAAGAGAGCTGTGCTAACATCTTTAAAAATGTCTTTGTCAAGCATTTATGGGCAAAGTTCTGGTTTTAAACGCTTCCTACGAGCCTTTGAACATTACAAGCTGGCGACGTGCCATTGTTTTGTTGATAAAAGAGAAAGCTGAGCAGGTTGAGCATAACGGGAAGTACGTGTACGCAAACTTCCCACTGCCGACCGTGATTCGCCTGCGCCAGTTCATCCATTTACCCCACAAAGAAATTTCCCTCACGCGCCGCAATATATTGAACCGTGATGGACATTCTTGCCAATATTGCAGCTACAGCGACGATGACTTAACCCTAGATCACGTCATGCCCAAGTCCCGGGGCGGGGGCGACAGTTGGGAGAATATTGTTGCCGCCTGTGTGAAATGCAACGTCAAAAAAGGCAATCGCACCCCCCAAGAAGCGCGAATGCCCCTGCACCAAAACCCAAGACGACCGTTTAGTAGCCTGTACTTTGAAGTGAATAAACAGGTACAGAATGGCGGTCATCAAGAGTGGCGCAAATATATGATTGGCCTATGAATGTGAAATGGGATATTAAGTGTGAATATCCCATAGAAATAAATCATCCCTCAGAGTAAGACCACTCTATCCCTGTGGCACCCTATGATGAAGACAGTGTGAAAGTGGATCGGCGTCAAGACTCAATCATTAACCTTTTAATTTCTGAATACTCCTGAGCGTCCTATGGTGCAGAGTTCTTTGTCCACTGCTGATGTTGAGCCTTCCCTGGCATTACACCCCACAGAAATCTTGCTGGCAGACGGTGAAAAAATCCAGTCTCGCCTGGGGTTGTCTAGCCCAACTCAGCGCATTGCGGATGCCCGTGGAGACGCACTAATCCGCGTCCTTGACAAGCACCGAGGCGAGCGGCATCTTGTAATTTTGCAAGACTTCCCTGACCCTGATGCGTTGGCGTCGGCCTGGGCCTATCGACTGATTGCAGAGCGCTTTGAAATTCAGTCCGATATTGTCTACGGCGGTACCCTGAGCCACCAAGAAAATATTGCCCTCGTAAAGCTGACCGGACTTCCGGTACAGCGCTGGAATTGCCCCACCGCAAAGGCAAAAGACTGGTCTGTTTACAAAGGCTGCGTGCTGATTGATAACCAGGGCACGACCAGTCAACTCATGCCCTTAGTACAGCAGGCAAAACTCCCCATTCTGGTGGTGATTGACCATCACAGTTCTCAAGATGATCTGCATGCCGAATTTTTGGATATTCGGACTCACACTCGCGCAACGGCGACGATTCTGACCCAGTATCTTCAGGCTGGGCTGCTCCATCTCGACAACGGTACCAGCGAGCATGTCAAGTGCGCCACGGCGCTGATGCATGGGCTTCGGGCTGACACCAACGGTCTTCGACAGGCTCAAGAAGAAGACTTTTTGGCGGCGGCTTACCTGAGTCGGTTTTATGATGCGCAAACGCTCAACACGGTTTTGCAGTCTACCCGCTCTAAACAGGTAATGGATGTGATTGAGCGATCGCTTAAGAACCGCTCCATCCAAAACAACGTCAGCATTGCTGGGGTAGGCTTTTTGCGCTACGACGACCGTGATGCGATTCCTCAAGCGGCAGACTTTTTAATTACCGAAGATAACGTCCATACGGCGGTAGTGTACGGCATTGCCCATGATGAAGATGAGGAGCTAGAGCTAGTGGTCGGCTCTCTGCGCACGACTAAAATCACCCTTGACCCCGATGAATTTATCAAAGAAGCCTTTGGGCAAGACGCCCAGGGTCGATTCTTTGGTGGTGGGCGATCGCTGGCGGGCGGATTTGAAATTCCCATGGGATTTTTGTCGGGGCTAAACGAGAATTCTGAGTACGCCAAGCTGAAGTGGAGCGTTTTTGATACTCAGATCAAGCAAAAGCTGCTGCGCCTGATTAACCCCGAAGGCAGCATGATTCGCACCAACTAGTCGCCCTCGTACTTCAGAAACTTTTTGCACCCATTGCAGTGCAGCATCTTTCTGAGATAAGTTAACATTAGTTAATAAAAGCAATAAAGTTACGTCCGGCCCCCATTCAGCCAGGAGGAATGAGATCTCGTGAATAATAAGCGGTGGAGAAATGCAGGACTATACGTCCTTTTAGGGATTGTGGTCTTGGCTTTGGCGACCTCTTTCTTAGACAAACAGCC
>JBGSVR010000087.1:0-22890 GCA_041752855.1 Thermosynechococcaceae cyanobacterium | reverse complement strand
TACTATGACGCCAATCAACTCTTAATCGATTGTTTGAATAGTAACTGTGAAGTGACAGCGATGATTCGTCAAGAAATTGAAGCCACTTTGCTACTGCCTCAAAAGGAACTGGAAGATCGGGAATGGAAAGGAGAGTAAAATGATTATGATATCCGCACGGTTCAAGAACTCTTGGGCCATAAGCATGTCAAAACCACTATGATTTATGTCCATGTCCTTAAAAAAGGTGGGCGTGGCGTTCGTAGTCCGCTGGATGCTTGCGCTTGAAGCGATCACCCTCTTAACCCTACTCCGCTAAAAACTCGGCAACTGCATTCAAGTCCTCTAGCCCTCGGTTCAGACGGTTGAGCATGGCTGCACCTGTTTCACTTTCAGGATTAAGTTTAGGGTTTTGCATGGTTTCTGCCTGGATGGCCTCTAGCCATAAGCGAAGGGGGACTTCATGGACGGCTGCTTGTAAACCCATGTTAGTCAATACAGCGAGATGAAAGCCTTTTAGATCTTGTCCGCCATAGTTATAGAAGCCATCCCACAGCTCTAGCTTTCCAAGCGTATAGGCTTCATACTGCTCAAACGTAAGGCCAGTTGGCGCTAGCTGCGGTTGGGGAAGCGGGGGTTGAGTCATCAGTTTTCTCCAAAGCTACGTTTTTTCAAATGACAGGTATTGTTGGGCGATCGCACCTCTTCACCGCGACATCCCCCGACTCTCGCTCGGCTCTGGCCTCCACTGGCTCAGGCAATGGCTTCATCCAATGACAAACACCTGCAAAATCATCGGCATCTCTGGTGGTAGCGGCGCTGGGAGGTTGGCTTTAGCTTTGGCTCTGGTCGGGCTTAGTGCGTGGGGGGCGATCGCCGTACATCCCCAGCTAAAAAAACTACCTACCAAAGACCAAAGGCATTAAAGCTCTGCAACCATACCAGAAATGGACTGACACAAAACCAGAAATTGGTGGCAGGGGCTAATGGGACTTCAGCGATAGAAAGCATCTTAAAGTCATCGCTAACGCCTTGAGACCATTCGCTTTAAGCACTGATTAGATAGGAGCATCACAAATTCTTTCTTAATAACAAGCTCGTTTACAAATCATTATCCCTTCCGCTACACACTTTTCACGCCATGTATGACTCATGGGCGAGAACATCTCAAGTAATTGTTGCTTTGTCCATTGATAGTTTCCCCCTGGTCTTGCCCACCAGTAAGCTTGATTCTCGGCTCGTAACGCTTTAAGGACTTGTACCACGGAGTATGTACCAAACTCTGCTGTCAGAAAATCATAGCGACACTGAGGCATCAATGCCTGACACCATTCACCTAGTCCACCACGGTTCTGATACCCTGTGATTTCTGAACTAAAGGCTTCAATTTTATCTATTCCAAATTTTTGAACCAGCCTTTGAAAAGTTTCTGAAGTAGAGACCCCCTCGAAAAGTAGTTTATAAGTTTCCCATTTTCCTAAACCCGTATGAAGATCAATATGCAACACTTCTGATACATTACCTATCCAAGAAGATAGATTCTCAACTAGGATTTGCTGAGTTTCTGAGGGGCCATCTCCACCAAAAAAAAGCCCTTTTGGATAGTCATATTGGCCTACGGGTAACGTATTCGTCAAACGCCTCATACCATAGCACAGTATAAGCCATAAAGCTTTCAGAAGATATGCTTCAACCTGTGATGGGGGAAAAGTAGGATTAAGAAATGAATTTAGATTTGAGTAGTCTTCTGGACTTCCTTTATAGGATTCTTCTGATAGTATAAAGTTACGATTCAGATCTATATTGTCTTCATTACATCTTCTTAGCCACGCAAAACCATAAGGGTTCAGCGCATGAATAAATATCAAATTAGTATTGCTTGGCAATGATTGCGTAAATTGATGATCTTTTAATAAGGCAAGCTGGATCGCAGAACCTAAAAATCCCTCAACTCCATGTAGTCCACTTGAAATAACTACACTTCGTGAAGCACTTGGGGGGGTATAGAGAGCAACATCAATAGTCAGTTCTGCACCACTTGGGTCTAATTGGGTAATCAGATATGACTCATGATGGAATCCTAAAGAGGCTACAACTTCTCGAAATCGGCTTCTTGCAGATATATAATTTGGCGCAAAGGCTTCAAAGTTTTGCACAAGTTTTAAGATGATTTCTAGGTTTCAATCCTACCAATCTCCGAATCAGAGGGCAGCACTAATATTTACCTTACAACCACAGCGTATTCTTTCGTTTACTCTTCGCTGAGATCATTTTTAATAAAAGCAGTAATCAAGATCCACTATGTAGCACCGTTCGGCCCAATGACAAACCCCTGCAAAATCATCGGCATCTCTGGCGGAAGCGGCGCTGGCAAGACGACCTTAGCGAATTCCCTGCTTGGGCATTACGCGGGTGAGGCGTTGGTGATTAGCTATGACCGCTATTACAAGCGCATGGAATGTGGAAACTACGATATCCCTGAAGCGCTGGACACTGAGCTTTTGCTTGAGCATCTACATTTGCTCAATTCTGGGCATGGGGTGGGGCTTCCCATCTATGACAGGATCAACAACCAGAGAACTACCGCCGTTGATTGGGTAGAGCGACTGCGACCAGGGGCGACCCCTGCAACAACAGCATCACACGGGCATGACTAGGGCGACGGCGTGGGTTTGCAGTGGGGGCGGCGGGTAGCGATGTGGCGCTGGAAACCGCTGATATTGTGTTGATAGGCGATCGCCTAGAGCGGTTAGAACACGCGATTCGGTTAGGTCGTCGCGCTCAGAGCATCGTGAAGCCAAATATTGTCTTTGCCCTGAGTTTTGTGGTGGTTTTGTTAATCTTAAATTTTGCGGGCAATATCACGCTGCCGTTTGGGGTTTTACGTTAGGACATCCGCGATTCTGCAAATACGATGTGGCGTGCGCTGGCGGCAGCCTGCGCGCCATCAAGATGAACAACTATAGTGCGACACGCCACCAAGGTCAGAAAACGCCTTAGGTTTTAGACGATAGTATTTATCTTCTACTTCTTGTGATTGCTCATCATAGGGATAGCTAAGGACTGCTTGCAACTCTTTAACTAAGGTGTAGTCACCCTGCATGGCTTGTTGATAGGCAGGGACAATCAACCACTCTCGCCATGCGTATTTTGGGTTGGTCTGTTTCATGTTTGTTGATATCTCAGCCAAATTGCCGTCGTTGATGACGAGGTCGCGCCAGCTTTTTAGCCAAGATTGCCATTGTTCATCGAGTTGTTGTGAAGTTTCAACATAGAAGCTCTTCTTCAACGCTGAGACATTGTCTGGCATGTGGGATAACTCGCGGAAGAAAATGGTGTAATCTACCTCTGAGTGGGTCATTAGCTGCATTAACTTCTTAAATAGCTCTGGGTTGAATTCAGTCAAGCCAAGTTTGTTCGCCCACATTTTTTGGACTTGTTCTTGCATGGCTTCTGCAAAGCCACGGCCTACTTGGTCGAACTGTTCTAAAGCGTCAGCATCTTCTGCCAGTAACGGTCTCAAAGATTTCCAAAACATATAATAATTCGCTTCTGCTGCGATGGGCTGATTGAAGAATGCAAAGTGTTCGCCACCACCAGTCCAAGGTTGAAACAAAGGGTCAAAAATTTCACAAAACCCAAATGGTCCATAGTCGAGGGTAAAGCCACCAGCGGCACAGTTGTCACTATTAAAATTACCTTGGCAGTAACCAACCCGCAGCCAGTTGGCTACCAGTGAAGTAAGACGCTGGCGAAATAACTTAGCCAACTCAACCAATTGATCTGCAAAAACAAGGTTTTGATTAATGTCGCTTTTGTATTCTCGCTCAATTAAATGCGACACTATCATGCTCAACTCTTCTAATGCTCTTGGATGCGCATTACTGCGAGCGCGACGGGCAAATAACTCTAGCTGACCAACGCGCAAGAAGGATGGTGCAACGCGAGTTGAAATAGCAACAGGATTGTCCACCAAAATATCAGGGTCAATAGAGTAGGAGTCTTGAGAATACCAAGGCCGGGTAACGGTCTCAGATTTAGAAACATACAGTGTCAAAGAGCGCGATGTTGGCACACCTAAAGCCTGCATATATTCCTGCGCTAGAAACTCACGAACACTTGAACGGAGTACTGCGCGCCCGTCGGCACCACGGCAATAAGGCGTTGGGCCACCACCTTTCAACTGCATTTCCCAGCGCTGTCCATTGATTATGCCTTCAAATATAGATATCGCCCGACCATCCCCATAACCATTACCCGTACCGAATGGACATTGTTGGGTATATTCGGTGCCGTAAATCGACAGTGCATAACCAGTCGCCCAGCCAAACTGACGCATAGGCTCATGGGCAGCAGAGATATCACCAGAACATACCTGGCGAAATTTTTCATCAAGTGCCAGCTCATCGCACAACCCAAGTTCCTTAAAAAAAGTGCTGCTATGGGTTACATATTCTGGTTTTGCAAGCGGCGTGGGTGACACAGGTACGAAATGACCCGAAAATACCTGGCGGGCACGGTGATCATCACCATCGACCGTGGCATCAGGATCGACATTTAAGGTGTCCGTTAGTGAATAATCCGCCAATCGCACAAACTCATCAAATGTGCTTACGCAGGGCTTTGCAGGTGGCTTAGATGGATATGACATTGTTGCTAGCGCCCGTATTGTCGGGAAAGATGTATGTTTAATTGAGGGCTTTGTAGAGGCTAACATAGTCATTGTGGAGATCTCGAGACTAGTCGACTTGTTAACGAATTTTCAGCTAACAAGGCTTCAACCAATGACAAAACCCTGCACAATCATCGGCATTTCTGGCGGCAGCGGGGCTGGCAAGACGACCTTAGCCAATGCTCTGGTCTTGCCGTTCGAGTGGACGGATTTTTCTGGGGTTTGGGCTTACACCCTCTGTTTGGGAACAAACTTGATTGACACTGAGTTCACGCAGTGCCGTGCATCTGTCTCGGTAAAGCCCTCACCCTCAAAGACATGACCCAAGTGCCCCCCACAAGCTGCACACAGAATTTCTATACGCTGACCATCGGGGTCTGGCTGGTGCCTGACTGCACCTGGAAACTCCTGGTCAAAGCTAGGCCAGCCACAACCCGAGTGGAACTTTCGATCTGATACGTACAATGGTGTGTCGCACCTCCGGCAGATATAAACGCCTTCTTCAAAAAAGTCGTCATACTCGCCCGTGAATGGCTGTTCGGTGCCCTTATTCACGATAATGCGCTCTTCTTCCGGTGTGAGTGAATTGAGTTTCATCGGGTCATCCTTTCACTGTAATACTCTATTTGTTGCTGGGGATTCATGTTGCTCGGTAAAACTTCCTTGTGCTTAGTGCCACCCAATAGCAAAGTTGAACGGTAGCAAAAACTTTGAATACTCAACAGAGACTTGGTTTCATCCGCCCCAACGATATATTAACTGGAGTTCGCCACTGATCGCCCCTCTCTCATCTCTCGCCCATCAGCGACTGAAACTGAGCCTCAGCTTGCTTCTGTAGCGATCGCTTACTGTACCGTTCAAAGCTCTTCTCTGATTTGTGCCGCGTGATCTGCCGCGCAAGCAATGGATCCATGCCACGACTCACCATTTCCGTCGCTACCGTATGCCGCCCCTGGTGCGGATGTGCATCCTTGATTCCCGCAATAACAGCCAGTTCCTTCACGACATTGTAGATGCCCCAATAGCCCAAGCGATCGCCTTTGCTATTGTTTGACTCAGACAAGAACAGCGGTGACTCTGGCTCTAACACTTCACCCCAGCAGCTCCTAAAGTTGAGGTAAACCTCCAACGTCTCCACGGCTTCCAGCAGCAACGGCACCTGGCCCACGCTGTCATCTTTTGCTTCACGGATGTTTACCCGTTGCCCGTCAAAGTCACCTACATTCAGCGCCTCCAATTCTCGCGCCCTTAGACCATGCAGCAGCACCCATAGTAAAGCCCGATCGCGGGGTTCCGTCTCCCCCCGCTTTGTCGTTGCCTCAAACAGTGCCTTCACTTCATCCGGCGACCATTCCTTTGGCACGATGGGGTCTGACTTTGGTTTCTCAATCAGCAGCATCGGGTCTTTACTAATATAGTCACGGGCACACAGCCACTTAAAAAGGCTCTGTAATGCCGATAGAGATAGGTTAATCGTCGCCGCTTTGCGCTCTCCGCCTCGCTTGGATGGCAAATTTTTGAGATACATTTTGTAGCGGTCAATATCTCGCGCGGTGATGTCCTGCCAGCCCTTCTCTGTCCAGTCCAAAAAGGTCTTAAACTCTCGCTCATAGGCTTTGCGCGTGTTAGGCCGCAGTTCCCGACTTCGCAAGAACTCCTCCACCCGTGACCAGCGCAGGTCGGCTAGGGCTAGCTGAGGCTGGGGAGATCGCACTGCTGAAGTTGAGGTAACAGCGGCGATCACTGGTGTGGTGACAGGAATGAGATTGACGGCTGGAACAGTCATGATGTCTACATTTCAATACAGTAGTTAAGGATGAGGGGTAATTGCCACGATGGTAATTTGACTGCTCCCTGGTCCATAAAACCAAAACACTCGATACGCTCCTGGCGTTCGATTCTCAACATATGCTTCAAATACCTCTTCTCCTTTTGGATCTTGAAGAGAGTCGTACTTATGCGTTTTCAAACCAGGATGCCGAAGATTCGTTTCTATCAATCCCAAGGTCTTCAGCACTTTCTTATGCTTCTTGAAGTCAGAATTTGCCAATTGCTTCAAAGCATCTTTAGCCTCACTGGTCAGGAGAAGACGAAACCTCATTCGCCTTCAATCTCCATTTCTGCATACTGAGCGAAGGAGCCGAGATCGTGAACCTCTTCTGCTCCCGCTTGCTCAATCCCACGCTGCACCGATGCGATTACCTCTGAATTCTGCCAGAGCCATAGCTCCCGCTCCGGTATCGTAACCACCGGATCGAGCAGAATTTGTCCTGCATCATTCATCTGAACACGATAAGTCTTGCTCTTGGCGATCGCGCCAATGCTAAAGCGCCCCCGACTATCAGGCTCCACAACCTCTTTCACTGTCCGAAAATCAAGGTTCGACATACTGGCCACCTCCCCTATAGAAAACTCATTACCCTAAGTATCTCATAGAAATATGGGTAAATGGGTATTGCCCCTTGCGCTTTACTCCAAATAAGGGTCATTATATTGACTCTAGTGAAACTCTAGTGAACAAGGGCATGATAAGATGTGGTGAGTATCAATTTTGACCCGAAACCGCTGCTATGGCTCAGCCTGCAACCCATCCAAAAAAACCGCTCGGCATCAAGAACTATGGCAGCATTGCTCATCTGCCCAACTCCCGTATGGGCGAAGGCGACCACAAGTGCCATGAGGGTCAGGCTCGCATTGCAACCCTAAAGACTAGGGATAAACACGACCGCGTCATTGTTCAAGAAAAGCTGGATGGCTCTAATGTGGGTGTGGCCCTGGTAAATGGGGTTCTCTGTCCTCTTGGTCGGTCAGGCTATCTAGCCGCTGATTCCCCCTATGAACAGCACTGGCGTTTTGCTCAATGGGTCTTTAGTCAGCAGGATCGGTTTTTAGCTGTCCTGAATGAGGGCGATCGCCTCTGCGGTGAATGGCTCTTGCAAGCGCATGGCACTCGGTATGATTTGCCCCATGAGCCGTTCGTGGCTTTTGATTTGATGCGTGGGTCAAAAAGAACGACCTATGCTGAATTCTCGGAAAGAGTGAGCAAGGCAGACTTTGTATTGCCTCGGCTACTCCATGAAGGATCTGCTTTTGGGGTTGATGCGGCGCTGAATGCGATCGCCCTCTCTGGGCATGGTGCGCTGGATACTGTTGAAGGGGTGGTCTGGCGGGTAGAACGCAATGAGTTAATCAATCCTGGTAAGGGAGGCGAACGTCGGTGGGTCGTGGATTATCTGGTCAAGTATGTGCGACCCGATAAAGTCGATGGTTGCTATTTGCCTGGGATTAACGGCAACATTGAGCCGCTTTGGAATGCTCAGAGGCTAATTGCACAAGGGGGTATCAGGCGACAATTACCTTGTCCGGTCGCGACAATTACTTTGTCCGGTTTTGAGATTGCGGGCTAACCTGGCGACAACTATATAGGAATTGGCAAAAGCATAGAAAAAGCACTAGATCAGAACCCAGGGGTAAAGGGGTGAATCTAGTGCCTGGTCAAACTATACAAAAATACCAAGAGCAAGCGTATATGAGAGCACGAGATAAAGGCTGCACTCAGGGAGATTCTGCTGCGATAGCGGAATTTTCTGAACGGAGTGGCAGGCGAATTGAGAAAGGGGAACACCAACCCCAAAAAGGCCAGCAGCGAGACTGGCGTACCCGCCTAGACCCGTTATCCGAGGTCTGGGACAAAGAACTAGAACCAATGTTGAAACGGGAACCTCGCCTAGAACCCACAACACTCTACGAATACCTTCAGGATCATTACCCAGGTCAGTACCAGAGTGTGTTGCGGACGCTTCAGAGACGAGTACAGGCGTGGAAAGTGGTGCATGGAGCGCCTAAAGAGGTGATGTTCGAGATTCGTCATATCCCTGGAGAGATGGGGATATCGGACTTCACCGAACTTAAAAAAGTGACCATTCGCATCGGCGGAAAGCCGTTTGAGCATTTGCTGTACCATTATCGACTGGCCTACAGCGGCTGGGAATATGTGGAGGTCATTCAGGGAGGAGAGAGCTTTATTGGCCTATCTCAAGGGTTGCAGAATGCCCTAAAAGCCTGTGGTGGAGTCCCTAAACTGCATCGAACGGATAGCCTGAGTGCGGCCTATCGCAACAAGGCTGGCAAACGAAATAAGCCGCTGACACAGTTCTATAACGAACTGTGCGACCACTACCAGATGCGCCCCACCCGAAACAATACAGGGATTGCCCATGAGAATGGGTCTATCGAATCTCCCCATGGACACTTCAAGCGCCGATTGACCCAATCTCTATATCTGCGAGGCAACTTTGATTTTGAATCCGTCAGCGCCTATCAAACCTTTATAGAGCAGGTGGTGAGTGGACTGAATGCCCGTAATACTCAAAAGTTTGATGAAGAGAAAACGCATCTGCAACCCTTACCCAAATACCGCTTTGCTGACTATGAGGAATTGACGGTTCGTGTGAGTTCACACAGCAGCATTCAGGTGCGCTCCATCCTCTATAGCGTTCCTTCTCGTTTAATAGGCCAGCAATTAAACATCCACCTCTACCATGACCGTCTGGTGGGCTATCTTGGCAAACTGCAAGTTTTTCAATTGGATAGAGTGCGTGCCCCTCAAGGCAGCAAAAAGGGGCGTGCCCGTTGTGTCAATTACCGCCACATTATTGAGGGACTGCGCCGTAAGCCCAGGGCTTTCCTCTACTGCACCTGGCAGCGCGACATTTTACCCAATGACCAATGGCGAGACCTGTGGCAAAAACTCGGTGAACGCTTCGAGCCGGACAGTGCAGCCAAGCTCATGGTCGAAGCCCTTTATATTGCCGCAACCCAAGATAAAGAGTCTGCCGTGGAAACCTATGTGCTCAATCAACTCCATGCCGGAACCCTGACCCTGGCAGCTCTTCAACGACATTTTCAACTACTGGCGGATGCGTCAGCATTCCCTCCCCTCAACGTCCAACAACATCCGCTTCCTCCCTATGACGAACTCCTCAAAACCCCTGACCCAACCTCAAACTCAAATTCTGAGTCCCTTCGACAGCCTCAGCCTGCACCTCAAGCAGCTCCGTCTATCTCACATGCTCAGCCACTGGCAATCCATCGAGCAACGGGCTACTTCAGAACAATGGTCTTACGCTCAGTTCTTGCTTGCTTTGTGCGAATTGGAGTCCCAACGACGCTTTCAGGTTCGTCTCCAGCGCGCCCTCTCAGAAGCGCAGCTCCCCCGCGCAAAAAGTTTTACGACCTTTGAGTTCACCCATTGTCCTCAACTCAACCCCGCCCCCTTAATGCAACTTGCCCAGGACGTGGGCTGGTTGGAGCGTTCTGAAAATTTATTGGTGTTTGGCCCTTCAGGGGTTGGCAAAACGCACCTTGCCGCTGCGATGGGCCGAGCCATGATTGAGTTGGGCAAACGGGTTAAGTTTTCTTCTGCAACGACGCTGGTGCAGCAGTTGCAGTATGCCAAGCTCCAGTTACAGTTGCCTGCTGCACTGACTAAACTCGACCGCTTTGACCTGCTTATTGTCGATGATGTTGGCTATGTCAAAAAGACTGAGGCTGAAACCTCGGTTCTGTTTGAGTTGATTGCTCATCGCTATGAACGTCGCAGTCTGCTCATCACAGACAACCAACCTTTCAGCCAATGGGATTCTATCTTTTCCGATTCCATGATGACCGTTGCTGCTGTTGATCGCCTAGTTCATCATGCCCTCATTATTGAGATTCAAGCTGAAAGCTTTCGTAAACAGTCTGCTCTAGAGCGCTCAAAAGACAAATAGCCCTTTGCTAGGGAGCAATCCTCAAGCATTTTAATAAAACTTTCTTTTCAGGACTGTAGTGCTCAACATTCAGTCTTTTTTGTCCTGGAATTTCAGCTTCATTTCTGTGGGCACCAATTCCCATTAAGATCGCCTGGTTTTCTCTACCTATGACCGGACAAGGTAATTGTCGTGACCGGACAATGTAGTTGACATTTGATAAGGGGGTGAGGGTGCCGAAATCTCAAAGTGAACGGTGTAGGCTTTGTTCCAAACTTTCTGCTGAAGAAGCGATCGCCCGTCATGGCTCCAGCGGTAGTAACTGCTGGGTAGGCGAACCCTGCCACAAGCGCAGGTCTTACTACCGCAACCGCGATCGCATTAACGCCAACAAGCGACAGCAGTATCGGGGGGTGGCGGTTGAAGCTGAAGTGGATGATGGCAAGGGGACTGTGTTGACGGTGATGCCTGCTGTAGCTCCAGCGGCGGTCTTGTATTTATATCGAGCGAGAGTAGACGATCCGCTCCATGCGATCGGTGCTGAGCTGTGGCTAGGCCAGAGCAAGATTGCCCAAATTGAGCCAGTTCACACGATGGGGCTGATGCCTGCTCAGATTAAGGTCTTTCTCAAGGAGATTTTGACGGCGTTTTCGGGTCAGGTGCCTGGGGGTAGCGTGACTCAGTTTGAGGTGCAAAAGGAGTTGTCGCCCGATTGCTGTCCCATTCGACCTTGTCCGTTGCATCCATAAGTCTTAGAGTTACTAGGCATTGGATAAATATGATTTGAGGCTCATGACCTATTCTCAAACCAATCATCGGAACAAGAAAAATAGATATTTATTTTCCATCAAATTTATATCAAGTCTTCTTTCGATTTTGATTGGTGAATCGTTTGTTCCCGCTCTAAGTTCCATTCCTAAAACAGTTCCTATCTCAGTGGATGAGCAAGGGGACTCTCCTAATCGGGCAAGTTTGCTTGATTCAGGTCAGCCGATCACCGCTGTTCCGTCCCGTTCCATTCGCCTCGTACAAAGAAAGGTGGGTAGAGTTCATCTCTATCTCACGATCATTGACCTTCGTGACCCCAATGTGTTCTTAAATATTGGTTTACCTCATAACGCCATTCGGGCTAATGATTCTCAGTTTACCCGTGGAGTTGAACCCTTTAGCCGCTTTGTATCTCGGCATCCCTCAGCGGTGATGTTGAATGGAACATTTTTTAGCACCGATGCCCAGAAGCGGGTTATGGGCAATATGGTAGCTGGGGGGAAGGTACTAAAGTTTTCCCCTTCGGAAAATTATGGAACGACCCTAGGTTTTCTTAAAGGGAGCCGTTTGGAGATGAGGACTGCGCGAACAGATGGTAAACCAGACTGGGATCAACATTGGTTTTCCCTAACCGCTGGGCCACGACTCTTACGCAAAGGAAACCTCTGGATTGCACCTCGCAAAGAGGGTTTTAGGGATCCAAACGTGACGGGGGTTGCGAAACGCAGTGCCCTCGGATTCTCTAAAAGTCACAAGACGCTCTTTCTTGCAACGTTTACAACACCGATTTCGCTGCGTCATCAAGCAAGCATTATGAAGTCGATTGGGTGTTACGAGGCGATGAATCTAGATGGAGGGTCTTCCATCGCACTTGCATATCGGGGCAAAGTTTTGGTAAAACCTGGGCGATCTCTTGCAAATGTGCTCATGGTTTATGATGCTTACCATCCGGCACCAAAGCTTTTAAGAGAGTCCTGGCGTCAATTTCAGGACAATTAGTTTGCGACCTGTAAGAATTAAAATTCTTGAAGGATGAGGCAGTTTCTAAAAGCGTCTAGATTTACTTTTGAGATAATGAGTTCCACTACTCAGTCTGCTTCTATGGGCTGATGCCGTTCATGACCATCCTCCAGCTTGAGCTAAATCTTTGGCAACAGCTCGCCGAAGCCCAGCAGTCACCCCAAGCGGTGAACTGGCAGCAGCTTTGTCTGGCATTCGATGAGGCGATCGACCGTACTCCAGTAGGGCAAAGGCTAGCGACGGCGGCGGATGCGATCGCTGAGATGGCTGATGTTTTCGCAGCAAGAGCTGATGAGTTTTTCAATGGGTGGCATCGACAGCGGGTGGCGCATGAGGGGCCAATCCTCAATGATGACTTGTTCGCTGAGTTTGTTCGCCAGTCGTTTCACCTTGATCTCGATGAGTTGGTGGGGGTGCCAGAGCTTTATGTGCGATCAGCTTCCGAAAAGTCTCATGAAGAAATTGAGTCAGTGGTTACGGAAGTGACGAAAGAGACGGCGCTACTGCTGGCGGGTGCTGAGGAAGAGAAACCAGCGGATTTGATGGATGGGCTTGAGTACGACGAAAATGTTGGGGAATGGGCTAAGGCGATCGCCCTATGGATGCACCAACAAAAGCTTGAGCGGGTGGGGTTTATGGAGTTGTTGAATGGGGTAGGGTTTCCGGTGGTCAAGGGCTGGCTGGCGGTGTTGTTGGACGATGGGTTTGCAATGGATCGCCTTGAGGGCAACGATTTTTATAGGAATTCTGGGATCTTGGTGGCGCTGAAGCAAGAAGAGATTGCTATCGTTTGCTGAAGCTGGCTTCTTCTGCGATCGCTCAGATTCAGGATGAGACGGGGCTATCGTTGGTGAGGCTATGGCTGGCGGAGCTGTTGGGTGGGCTTGAGATGCGGCAAAGCAGGGGCTTTTATGAGGCGGCGGGGGTTGTGTTTGCACGGCATGAGCTTGAGACACAAGATCGCCTATTTCCAAGTCACCCGTACTGGCTTAAGGTGAAGCAAACCCTCTGGCTGTCTCACTTTGGAACAAAAGTAGTCAACCTTACGCTGCAACTTCTTCACTGCTGTCAATGCGCCAGCCTTGCTGTCGTAGACTTTTGCATACTTGCTTGGATGACGACTTGTTTTATCTATCAAATCTGTTCCATCCCAGTACCAGCGCATCCATCGCGTCTTTCCAGTCGAGAGAGACACACTGTACGTGAGCTGTAAGTAGTATCTAACGCCACTGGAACGTTTTACTGAAGCACTCTTTACAGATTTTTTGGGCGCTTTTACAGGCTCTATCTTCGGCGGTTGTTGAGCGATGACTTGATGCTGTTCTTCTGCCTGGATCAGTTCCTCCAACCAATCTGCACGGGTCAGACCCCTCTCTTCTGCATACGTGCCAAACAATTTCCAAATGGAGTCCGTCACACGCAGACTTCTCACTTGACGTTTTTCGTCGGTCTTCTGAATAAATTTCCCTGCTTTACCTCTAATGCGATTCATCCCCATCGCTCCATGTAATACATAGCACTTAGGCTAACTTAGAAATCCATCATTTTCCATGCATTACATTGATTGCTTGAGCTGATGGACAGGGCTTTCGGACTCTTGGAGCGCTAGCATCGCCATGCCGAACCCCACTAGACAAACACACCTATGTATTACAAGGCATGATTTAGCTCCCGCTTGGCATCCGCTGGCGTAGGCTGCGGATGCCAAGATGGTGCAGGGGCAATCCCATTACGGCTGAAGAAGGGCGATCGCTCTTGCTTGGGAGTGGTGATCGCGTGGCGGTAGGTTTTCCGAAAATGACACTGACTCCGGTATCCTGCTTTGAAATTGCGGGGGCGCGCCGCTTAAGTCTCACATTAGCTCAACAGCAGCCATAGCTATACGGCTCGCGTATTTGCCTTAAATCCCCTCGCACAGTCGTTTCGGTAATTCGTTGAGCACACGCTGAAACGATTCAAATTCATGCAGACTATGGGACAAAATCAATGCCCCTTGAATGGAGATCATGGCATCTTCACCCCGTTGTCTCGCCAAGGGTTCATCCATTCCCGCGCTCATCAGAATCTTGGCGATTGCCTCAATCCATGTTGAAAAGGCTTCACTAATTTGAGCGTGAAACAAGGCATCACTCGACTGCTCCAACACCAAACCTGCCCACAAGCAGGAATTATGTCCGCCGTCGAAGAAGCGATTTGTTTCCTCGCACATCGCCTGGAAGATATTGATAAGTGCGGCCTTGCTATGACCTTCCTGAGATGCTGCGCCCATAAGAATTGGCAAAACACTCGACTCTAGCCACTGATTTGCCTGATTGAGAGCAGCCTCAGCCATCTCTGCCTTGCCACCAGGAAAGTGGTGGTAAAGACTGGCTTTTCCCAAACCCGTTTCCTGAGAAATTTTTGTGAGGGTCACTCCCTCATATCCAAACTGCCGAAACAGCTTAAGCAACGCAGGGACATAGGTTTCTTTAGACATTAGCAAAAACGTTGAAAGTATCTATTGACATCATACCGAACGAACGGTACAGTATCAATATACCGAACGAACGGTACAGATAGATGCTTTTCTCGCTAGGGGTGTAGACATGAAACAACCAGCAACTATGGATCCTCTAACAAGGTTAAATCCATCATTTTGTCAGGATCAACGATGGTTTTTCTCCCTTTTCGGTCTTTTAGAGCGAGAGTCCTGGTCAGCCGACTGTAACTCTTGGCAAGTCCCAGAAGACTCATCTAGATAGTTGAAAAGGTGTTTTGAATTCTAAAGTCCAAAGTCTAAACCTTAACAGTCAAAAAATAGGCACTCCAATGATTAAACTTTATGGTCACGAAGTCTCTGGTAACAGCTACAAAGTTCGTTTGATGCTCTCTCTCCTTAGTCTGGAATACGAATGGATTAAGGTTGATCTATTGAAGGCTGAACAAAAGTCTCCAGAATTCCTAGTCTTAAATCCATTTGGGCAAGTGCCGCTGTTGTTAGATGGAGAAGTTCAACTAGCGGATGCTCAAGCCATTCTGGTGTATCTCGCACGGCAATATGGTGGTGAACTGTGGCTACCGTTGGATGCGTTGCCGATGGCGCAGGTGATTCGTTGGCTGTCAACGGCTGCGGGTGAGGTACGTCAAGGGCCAGAGAATGCCCGTCTCTACCATTTATTCGGCGCTGGAACAAACATCAATATTGAGCGAGCCACCCAAAAATCAGCATTTATTCTGACTCAACTGAATCAGCATTTGAGTCTCCGCACCTGGCTAGAGTTTGAGCGACCTACGATCACTGATATTGCCGTCTTCCCCTATATTGCCCTTGCGAGGGATGGCAAAATTGATCTAGATCCCTATCCTAATGTGTTGGCATGGATTGAACGGGTGAAGCAACTGTCAGGATATATTTCTATGGATGGAATTTAGACTTTATGGATTGCGCTTGTAGACGATCCAAGACTTGGGATGGGTAATCACTTTTTAGGAGCAACCATGATTGACCTTTACTACTGGACGACCCCCAACGGTCACAAAATCACGATCTTTTTGGAAGAATCTGGACTGCCCTACACCATTCATCCGATCAACATTGGTAAAGGCGATCAGTTTCAGCCCTTTTTCTTACAAATATCGCCTAATAATCGGATCCCTGCCATCCTCGATCAGGATCCTGTCGATGGCAGCACACCGATCAGCGTGTTTGAGTCAGGGGCAATCTTGCAATACCTCGCTGAAAAAACTGGTCGGTTCTTACCCACCGATTTAAGAGGGAGAGTTGAGACAATGGAGTGGCTGTTCTGGCAGATGGGGGGACTGGGACCAATGCTCGGTCAAAATCATCACTTTGCTCAGTATGCGCCCGAAAAGATTCCCTATGCAATTAACCGTTACATCAAAGAAACGGAACGGTTGTATGGAGTGCTCAACAAGCAACTGAGCGAGAAGGAATTTATCGTCGGAGAATATTCAATCGCAGACATGGCTGCTTACCCGTGGATTGTGTCCCATGAACTCCAGCAGATCAATCTCACTGATTTTCCTAATGTCCAACGCTGGTTTGAGTCTCTTCAGAACCGTCCTGCCATCAAACGCGCCTATGCTAAAGCCAAAGAGATCAATCCTTAGTCCTCATGAAAATCTTAGCAATTTCAGGTAGCCTTCGCCCCCAATCTTCTAACACAGCAGTTCTAAGGGCGGCAGTAGCGTTAGCACCTGAGGCTATGCGGATCACTATTTTTGATGGCATTGGCAAACTACCTCATTTCAACCCAGACGTTGATGCTGATGAAGCTTTGTCCTCAGTCATGGATTGGCGATCGCAACTGCAACAGGCGGATGGCGTTCTCTTTTGCACCCCTGAATATGCTCATGGTGTCCCTGGCGTCCTGAAAAATGCCCTCGATTGGCTCGTATCATCGGGTGAATTTATGCATAAACCCACTGCCGTGATCAGTGTCTCTCCCTCCCCCGATGGCGGCAACAAAGCAAATGCGTCTCTGGTGCAAACGTTAAGAGTCATAATGGCGGGAATCTCAGATGAGGCAATGCTATGCATCCCTGCAATTTCAGCTAAGTTAACTCATTCAGGCAAGATCAACGATCCGGCAACAGAAACAGCCCTGAAGTCGCTATTGGAAGCGCTGATGCAATCCATCAAACAAGACTGATCAACCCAGTCAAGCTTTCGTTGACTTGACCATCCTATGAGGAGCCATCTATGAAGGCGATCGTATTAAATCCCGCTCAATCTAACCACGTTTGCGAATGGTTTATAGAAACTGAGATTCCAACACCCGTGCCCGAACCCAGAGATTTACTCGTTCGGGTAAAGGCTCTCTCCGTGAATCCCGTTGATTATAAAGTTCGTACATCCCCCCAGAGGCAGCATCCCTCACGAATTTTAGGATGGGATGCCTCTGGCATTGTGGAAGCAGTTGGTCAAGATGTCACTTTATTTAAAGTTGGTGATGAAGTTTATTACGCGGGTAGTGTAATCCGCGCCGGAAACAACAGTGAATATCATGTTGTAGATGAACGCATTGTGGGCAAAAAGCCGACCAGTCTCACCTTTGAGCAGGCGGCGGCAATGCCTCTAACCACCATTACCGCCTGGGAAGCTTTATTTGAGCGGTTGGGCATTGAGCCGCAAAAAACGCCTGTCAATCAATCCAGAACAGTGCTCATCATTGGAGGTGCAGGGGGAGTAGGTTCTATCGCCATTCAACTGGCAAAGCAGGTTGCTGGAATGCGTGTGATTGCCACTGCGTCTAGGCCAGAGACGATGGAATGGTGCAAAAAACTGGGCGCGGATTACACCATCAATCACCATCAGCCTTTTTTGTCAGAACTGGCGGCGATTGGTCTAAAAACTGTGGATTATATTCTGTGTCTCAACAATACGGCTCAACATCTTCCCAATATGGTCGATGTGATTAAACCTCAGGGCAAAATCTGCTCCATTGTCAGTACCCAGCAGCCCTTTGACTTAAATCCTTTCTTCAATAAAAGCATCACGTTTGTCTGGGAAATGATGTTCACTAAATCGAGGTACGAAACGGACGATATGCAGTCTCAGCACGATTTACTCAATCGAGTTGCGACTCTGATCGATCAGGGCATTTTGAAAACGACACTCACTGAGAATCTGGGCGTTTTGAATCCCGTAAATCTAGCCAAGGCTCATCAGTTGCTGGAGTCGGGAACGGCGATCGGCAAGCTCGTTTTATCTGGTATGGCGTAACTTAGTCCCACTCTCTCAGGAGCAATGTAAAATGGCAAACCCAGGCTGGACAAGAACTGAGTCCCCTTTTCATGCTGGGGAACTGTCGATTCAAGCTAGATTTGGCGCACAAGAGCGCATGGACAAACAAGCCCGACGCATGGTTCGCGATTATCTTACGGATCAGCACCAGCAGTTCTTTGCCCAACTATCCTATGTGATTGTAGGCACAGTGGATTTACAGGGCGAACTTTGGGCTTCGGTCTTGGTCGGAGAACCAGGCTTTATCTCCGCTTCCAATGAGCGCACCTTGCAGATAAATGCCCAGCCTCTCTTTGGCGATCCCTTGTGCAATACCCTTGCCATGGGCATCGACATTGGTTTACTTGGCATAGAGCTGCACTCCCGTCGGCGCAATCGCATGAATGGCACGGTCACAGCAATCAATTCAAAGGGTATTGAAATTCAAGTGGGGCAGAGCTTTGGTAACTGTCCCCAATACATTCAGTCCCGCAGGTTTGAACTGGGTGAGGATGATCCATCAGCTCCGAAACCAGTCCATTCATTCACAATACTGGGAGACATAGAGCAAGCCATCATTACAGCGGCTGACACTTTTTTCATTGCGACTGCCTATCAAGATCCATCGGCAGGTGTGGCAAAGGGTGCAGACGTTTCCCATCGGGGTGGCAAGGCCGGATTCGTCCGCATTGATGATGAAAAGACTTTGACTGTTCCTGACTTTTCCGGCAATTGTCACTTCAACACGTTTGGCAATCTAGCGTTAAATTCCCATGCAGGTCTCCTATTCATAGATTTTGCTCGGGGGAATCTTCTTTATCTCACAGGCACCGCAGAGGTGATTTGGGAGGGGCCAGAAATTAGTCAATATGACGGGGCAGAGCGATTATTTCGCTTCCAGCTAAATCGGGGTCATCGTGTAGAAGGTAGCCTCCCTCTGCGCTGGTCGGCTCCAGAGTTTTCACCTTTCCTTGAACGTACTGGTTCTTGGGAATCCACCACACACGGTGTCTAGAAAATAACATTCATTCAAAAAGGAATCTCAAAAGATGGATATTAAACCACCCCTTCCTCCCTTTAGCCTAGAAACCGCCAAAGCCAAAGTGCAGGCGGCAGAGGATGCCTGGAATTCCCGAAATCCAGAGCGAGTGGCGCTGGCATACACCGAAGATTCTGAATGGCGCAATCGATCCGAGTTTCTGAACGGACGAGATGCCATCACGGCGTTCCTTCAACGTAAGTGGGCGAAAGAGTTAGACTACCGCTTAAAAAAGGAACTTTGGTGCTTCATGGAAAATCGTATCGCAGTACGATTTGAGTACGAGTGGCATGATGACGCTGGCTCTTGGTTTCGAGCCTATGGCAACGAAAATTGGGAATTTGCCCCAAACGGTCTGATGATGCGTCGGTTTGCCAGCATCAATGATTTACCAATCCAAGAGGCTGAACGTAAGTTCCGCTGGGAACGCACATGATCTCCAAGAGGCTTAATCCTCTAGACATTTGAGACATTTCACCAATTAACTCGGCTAGCTTCATTGATCGGCGGGGTTGTGACAAACATACTCCTCATTTTTAAGGTAAGTTATGGGCACTAAGTCAAAGAGTCAGAATGAGCAATGACCCACAGTCTCAAGAAGAGTTTACGGGCTTTGTCTATGGTTTTTTAGGCGTTCTGATTTTTAGCCTTACGTTGCCAGCAACAAGAATTGCCGTCTCAGCATTTGATCCTGTTTTTGTCGGATTGGGACGCGCGATCGTTGCAGCGGGGTTATCTCTATTTCTGCTAGCCATCACACGGCAAACCATTCCTCCACTAAGATCCCTTCCCAGTTTTTGTATTGTCGTTGCTGGCGTTGTCATTGGGTTTCCGCTGCTGTCTGCGATCGCCATGCGAGATGCTCCAGCTTCTTATGGGGCTGTCATTACAGGTCTACTTCCGCTTTCGACCGCTTTATGTGGGGTCTGGCGAGCAGGTGAGCGCCCCTCTATTCAATTCTGGATCTTTGCAGGATTGGGTAGCGCTTTGATTGTTGGCTTCGCGCTGTTGTCTGGTAGCGGCACTATTCGTCTAGCGGATCTAGCACTAATTGGTGCGGTGGCGGCTGCGGGATTAGGGTATGCAGAGGGTGCTGTTCTATCTCGCACTTTTGGGTCATGGCAAGTGATCTGCTGGGCACTGATTCTATCGACACCCTTACTGCTTCCGATCGTCTTACAACATGCACCCTCTAATTTATCTTCGGTTTCATCTGGGGCTGTTTTAGGTTTCCTGTATGTCAGTGTCTTCAGCATGTTTCTTGGCTTTTTCGCATGGTATAAAGGGCTATCTCTAGGCGGTGTGGTGCGGGTGGGACAAGTTCAGCTTTTTCAACCGTTTCTCACAATCCTGGCATCAACTCTTTTTCTCGGTGAGCATTTAACGATAACGACTCTCATTTTTGCGGTAGGGGTAATTGTCTGTGTAGCATTGGGTAAGCGGACTCAAATCAAAGCCGCCAATCAACTCCCATGACTCGGATCGCTGAGTGTTGTTCGGTTTTAAATTAAAGATGGCTCATGGCAGCGGATGGTTAACCTTAGCTAAATTGGTTGTCGGTGATAAATTTTCAATAAATTAGTTTGGTTTTACGCGATTTTTCAGGAGCTTGTTCAATGGGCGCATGGGGACATTCGGCATTTGAGAATGATGATGCGCTGGATTGGGTGGCTGAACTAGAAGCAGCAGAAGATACGTCAATTCTTATGGCTGTATTTGAAGCGGTTCTAGAGGCCGATGAAGATTATATTGAGATTCCTGAGGCGACAATTACAATTGCTGCTGCTGAAGTGGTCGCGGCTTTGCTGGGTCAGGCACATCCTACGCTGCCGCGAGAAGTTCAGGCTTGGGTCGCAGGGCAAGAGAATGTCGATGTCAGAGTTGTTGAACAGGCAAGAAGTGCTGTGAACCGAGTTTTGGAAGATTCGGAACTGAAAGATGTTTGGGAAGATGCAGGTAGTGACGATTGGAAAATGGGGGTTGAAGCGCTTTTAAGACGGTTAAGGTAGAACTGCATAACTACACTAATACGTAAGGAAGGGCGTTCACGGTTGTCTGAGAAGGCGATCATTCTACCTGGGAGTGGCGATCGACCTGCGCTAGCCTTTCCGAAAATGACAGTCACCTCGGCACCCCTCTCGGAGTCGCTTAAGAAAGGGCGATCGCATTGCCGAAGTTATCGAAGGCCAAGCAGACGAGTGCATGGCGGGGGCTAGGGCGATCAGCTTTCTCAAGCCTCACCACCGCTAAAGCCTCAGCTACCCTCCTGCAATAGCCCAAGCTCAGCTTTTGATTTGCTTCAGCTCATGCGCCTTCGGTTGGCTGGAGCTGGGGCGATAGAGCTGGCTTTAGCTTGGTAGGAAGAGGCGATCGCTGCTCTGTGGCTTTGCGTGTGTTTTGCTGGAGTGAGACAGTAGCTGAGAGGGCGATCGCCACTTGATGGATAAACCCTCTTTGAATCAAGCCCTTTCCATGAGCTAGGCTGCTTTTTCTATCCAATCAAAGATCTTTCCCACTTTTTCTAGGTCTATCAGCCCATAATTCCACAGAACTATAGGTAACTCCGTCACACTGGGTTGCTGCTCTCGATTCGCTAGGGCAATCTATGTCTCGCTGATGCCTAGCTCTTGCTGTAAATATTCTATGAAGCGCGGAGCGGTCACTGCTCTTTGCTGCTTTTCCTTGGGCTACGGTGCCCATACTTGACACCATCTTGTTTGTCACAACCCTGGTTTCTCATCAGAATACCGCTCAATCGCCATTCTTCAAGCGGTATCACTAGCTCAAAACTATTGTTCTTGTGGATGCTTTGCCTTCTCTCTATCTATCAGTCGTGGGCTGTAGACGCAGCAATACTGCCTTTGGCGCTGGCTGCGATGTATTGGTGCCGCCTGTATTTGCTTTGATTGGACGCGCAGGACAGTATGGACCTGATGCTTTTCCATCGTTCGGGCAACAAAAGCCTGTGGGGGAGTCTGGGTGGCACTGCGTTCCTTTCACAACATCTGCAAAGGCTGGGGTAGTCAGGCTGGCGCTACAAACGAAAAGGGCTAAGGCTAAAGCTTTCATGGGGTGTTCCTTTTGATGTGATTTATCCTTTTAGTATCGGAATTTACCCCGCTGCTGACAGTGACGCATACGCCCCAGCTTTGGTGATCTTGCTACGCGCTTCGAGTGATGTTGGTTATCATTGCTTTCTCTAGAACACAGCAGCCGCTCACCCACCAACACCTCTATTCAGCTTCATTTCGACTGTGGCATAAATAAGATTGCTCTCATTGTGTTCTGACTCTGACTTAGAAACCAGGTGTTTGTAATTTAGCTTCTTCCTCTACAAGGAGTGATCTCAATTCAACCTCAAACCCCTTCACCTTATTCATTGACTGCCCAGTTACACGTATATTTGTCGATAGATCATGCATGACCGTAACAGTAATTCGCAGCGTTGGTGATTTGATAAATCGGTACTCGGAATAAAGGTCTTCTTCAACGATGAATCGAGTCGTCACGGATTCTTCATAATGTTGTCGCAAGACTTTCAGGCAGGCATCTGTATTGAGTATTATATTGCCGTAATATGAAATCTCTTTGTATGCTGGATCTTCTTGTCTAAATTCAAACAAATATTGCCAGTCAAACACCTGGGCAAATAAGGCTTCTGAAAAGTGTTCAGCATTGATTATCCAGGGGGGGCTGCTAATCCAGGCAAAGAACACTGGAGGATCGTCACCTTGATCAAGTGCAACAATACGATCATAATTTTGCTGGTTTTCACTGTTAAATCGTAAGCCCTTTACCCCCAGGGTTATTTCATTCTAAGCAAGAGTAGTCAAACGCCTGTAAGGTAATAGAATAGCCCCATTTAGGCATTGCCCACCATTAGTACTTTAGCCATCTTAGACGCATTTAAAGACTTACCCGATACCCGTCGTGGAGC
>JBGSVR010000086.1:0-4739 GCA_041752855.1 Thermosynechococcaceae cyanobacterium | reverse complement strand
TTGGCGACGGGCAGGCTTAAAATCGGGGGTACTCATGCAGCAGGCAGTGAACAACAAAGGAAGGACGCTCTGTGGCAAACGACGCCCACATCAAAGAACTTAAGATTGGCGTAGATCATTGGAATAGCTGGCGTAGGCGTCATTTTGCCGAGCAGCCTGACTTGAGTGGCGCTGACCTCAACGGCATTAATCTCAATGGAGCCAATCTGATTGGCGTAAACCTCAGCAAAGCAAATTTGAGCTGTGCAAGCTTAAAGGGTGTGTTTTTAAGCTGTGCCAATCTAAGTTTCGCCTATTTAAGCGAAGCCAATCTTAGCAAAGCAAATCTCAGCAAGGCCAATCTTACCAAGGCAGATTTGAGCTTTGCTGACCTCACAATCGCCACTCTAATCGAAGCCGACCTCAACCGTGCCACGCTGATTGAGACTATTCTGGCGGGGGCGAACCTGAGCTTTGCCGATCTCAATCGCGCCAACTTAACTAAAGCTAATCTTGAAAATGCCAATTTGACCAAGGCTATTTTGATAGAGGCTGTGCTAGATCATGGGAATCTGCGGGGCTGTAATCTAAATCAGGCGATCGCCAGTGAAGCCAGCCTACGCGAAGCAAACCTCATTGAAGCCCGACTCAATAAAGCAGACTTCAGCTTTGCCACCCTCATTGAGGCTAACTTTCGGCGGGCAAACCTCAGCAAAGGCATCTTTATAGAGACTAACTTCCGAGGGGCAAACCTCCGAGAAGCCAACCTCCGCAAAGCGCGTTTTGTGCGTGCCAACCTAGGCAGCACCGACCTCACCGAAGCCGATGCCACCGACGCAAACCTAGCAGGGGTAGACCTCATTCGTGCTACCCTCACCAAAACCCTTTTTGTGCAGACCACCCTCAAAGAAGCCAAACTAAGCGGTGCAGACCTCACCAAAGCCACCCTCACCAACGCAGATCTCAGTGAAGCCGACCTGAGCGAAACCGACCTCACCAAAACAGATCTGCGGCAGGCGAACCTCACCCAAGCCGATCTGACCCGCAGCAAAATTTCTGCCACCAACTTTAGCGGCGCAACCCTAACGGGCTTTTGTCTTGAAGACGCACAGCTCAGCAGCACCACCAAGCTCGAAGGCGTAACGTGCAGCTTCGTCTATCTCAAGCGCAATAACCAAGATCGCCGCCCTAGTGCCGGAGATTTTTTGCCAGAAGAATTTGCCCAGCTCTTCCATAGCGCTCTCGAAACCCTCAACCTGACGCTCCATGCAGGCGTTAACTGGACTGCTTTCGCCCACTCCATTAATCGGCTCAACGCAGAATATCAAGCCGCGCAGCTTGGCATTCAAAGCATTGAAAATAAAGGGGATGGCATTATTGTCCTTAAACTCAGCTCTGCCCCAGGCATTGATACCGTCCAAATCCACCGTGACTTCATGCGAATCTATGAAGAAACCAAGCAGGCTCTTGAAACGCGACGCCAGCTCAATACCCGCGATACGCTCCTGGGGCATGATACCGCTGACAGTACCCATCCTCGCGAGTCTATCAATCAGCTTTTTGAACTGCTGAGTCCAAGCCTTGGCACCCCTTCAACTTCACGGTCTACCTCTCGAAACGGCTTAGAGTCTATACCCGTTAACCCTTTAGCACCAACTGTTATCAGCACAACCACCGATATTGCCACAGCCTTAAAAACCATTCTGTCCGACCTCTCCCAGCGTTATCCCGATGCAACCCAATCCCAGCGGCTAAACGTTGCGGCACTCGAAATTCAGCAAAAAACAAAAAATGACCCTCGCTTTAAGGCCAAACTCTCTGAAGCCGTGCAGTCTGGGAGCCTCATTATTGATCAACTGCTGCTGAACAACTCCTTCGTTCCATTTGGTTTGGAGCTGTTGCAAGACTGGTTAGGACTGAACCCTGTACTTTCAACAGTGGCCTCTCAACCCCAGAGAGCTTGATAAAATCAAGAGGGATAAACGGTCAAGATGATAGGCTGAAAGGATGATGTTACCTACCCCACAGCCCTAAGCCCTCATGAACTGGTCTACCTTACTTCAGCAGCTTTTAGATGGACAGTCTCTGACACAACCTCAAGCTGTTGAGCTGATGCAGGGCTGGCTTAATCAAAAGATTGAGCCAGTTTTGTCGGGTGCAATTTTAGCAGCCCTCCAAGCTAAAGGCGTAGCGGCGGATGAACTAGTAGGCATGGCCTCGGTGCTGCTTGATCAGTCTCATGCACCTTGGCCTGCCGGACACAAACCCCTTCACCTCATAGACACCTGCGGGACGGGTGGGGATGGTGCCTCAACATTTAATATTTCGACCGCAGTAGCCTTTGTTGCAGCAGCAGCGGGTATCCCCGTTGCCAAACACGGCAATCGCTCAGCCTCTAGCCGCGTAGGTTCAGCAGATGTGCTGGAGGCGCTTGGGCTGAATCTGATGGCCGACTTGACCCAGGCACAGGCGTCGGTAGAGACAGTCGGTATTACCTTTTTGTTTGCACCGGGCTGGCACCCTGCCATGAAAGCGGTTGCGCCGCTGCGCCAAACGTTAAAAATTAGGACTATTTTTAATCTTTTAGGACCTTTGGTCAACCCGTTACGTCCGACGGGTCAGGTTTTAGGTGTGTATCACGTCAGCTTATTGATGCCTGTGGCTCATGCCCTGCAACAGCTTGGGGTAGAGCGAGCCGTTGTGCTTCACGGCAGAGAACGATTGGATGAAGCAGGGTTAGGAGATATCACAGATCTTGCTGTCATCTCTAAACAGGCTGTCCAACCCCAAACCATAAACCCTGTGGAGTTGGGGCTAACGCCAGCCTCTTTAGAGACACTTCAGGGTGGAGGCGTTTCTGAGAATGCTCAGATCCTTCAGGCTGTTTTACAGGGAAAAGGAACCACTGCTCAGGCCAATGTGGTTGCGCTGAATGCAGCTTTTGCACTGTTTGTCGGTGGTGCAGTGGAAGATTACGCCACAGGGGTAAAACAAGCACATCAAATTTTGACAAGCGGTGCAGCCTGGGACAAATTAGAGGCGCTTATTCAGTTTTCTCAGGCTACCTAGCTGCTCATTGAATAGGTAAAACGTACACTGTTTTCCCTTAAGTGACTGTGCCAAAATGAAGGGCATGGAAAATTGGGGGATACAAAACGCTTGTGATTGAGGTTGAAGTCCATCAGCAGCTTAAGGCTTTGCTGAGGGCGCAGGGCGGTAACACTTGGCCACATCATTTAACGGTGGCTCGGTTGGTGGCTCGCGCTCTGCGGCTTCAGCGCAGCACCCTCATGCAGGTGAGCAGTACCGCTGCCTATCAGGGGCAACATCGCCTAAGCTATCTTGCGTCGCTGCTGCTTTGGTCAGAACCCATCATTTTGGTTGCCTCCCCTGAAGTACAGCATTCGCTGTGCCATCGTGAACTGCCTCGGCTACGGGAATGGCTTAATCTTGCTAAGCCAGTTTGCCCTGTTAAGACCTGGCCCGATCCTCATTTTTCTGGCATTGCGCTGTTTTCTCCTCACGATTGGCTCCAGCATCGTTTGCCGCATTCTGTGATGCTGCCCCCAGGCGTGCCCGTTGTGATTGATGGCGCTGAAAGTCTAGAGGACTGGACTCGTGCCCATCTCACCCAAACGCTATTGCCCCAGGATTGGGATGCGCTGCTGTGGGCTTATCCCAATCAGGTTGAAAGCATTCGGGATGTGCGTGCGGCCTTGACCTATTCGCTGTTTCAGCATCCACCCAATCCCTATGGCTGCGTGATGGTGGAAACGGAAGATCGCCGCTTGCTGAATCGCCTGGTTCAGCAATTGCACAAGGATACGGGAGAGAGTTTTCTGGGGGCATGGCGGCAATTTACAGACACGCTCCTCCAGCCCAATACATTAGTGTGGGCGGTATTGGATCGATCGCAGGGCTGCTTTACCCTCAACAGCGCTCCTATTGAGGTCGCCTCTGCACTGGAGCCGTTGTGGGCAGGGCGAACTCAAATTCTGCTGAATGGCGTAATTGATTTAGATCCTCAGTCGGCGCTATTTCAGCTTCAGATTGGCCTAACGGATTTGACCTGTGTGCAGTTTACGACCGATCGCCATAATGAGGCGCTTTCGCTCTATCTGCCCGATGGGGTGCCGATGCCCAACACTCCAGAGTTTGCCCCCGCGCTCATGCATCAGCTCCATCAGCTCTTGGCGCTCCGGTTTGAGGCAGATACCTTTAGCGTGTTGATTATTGATGACTTGCCGCTTAAATCTCGCATTGCCTCTACGTTGGCAGCAGAATTTGGCTCTCGCATTAAGGTAGAGCGATCAGACTGTCAGTTAGGAGATGTCCTCATTACGGGCTGGTCGTTTTGGCAGACACACCAGCGCAGTTTGCCACACCCGAATCTTATGGCGATCGCCACTCTCCCGTTCCCCTCTCTAGAAAACCCCAAGGTCGCTGGACGGGTCGCCTACTATAAACAGCAGCGTCAAGACTGGTTTCGGCTGTACCTGTTACCAGAGGCGGTGCGGATTTTACAGCAGGCGATCGCCCCTCTCCGTTCTCAATCTAATCTATTGGCGCTCTTTGATAGCCGAGTGCTGCATCGGAGCTATGGCCCTCAGGTGCTGGTCGCCTTAGAGCCTTACGCAAGGCTGAACTATCTAGACCCGTCCATTTTGATTCCGCCCCAATGTTCGGTATAGGCCAGCCCCCATAGTAGGATGGCTGTAGAGCATTAAAATAAAGGGTTTTACCCTCTAGTCGTTAGAACA
>JBGSVR010000085.1:0-4158 GCA_041752855.1 Thermosynechococcaceae cyanobacterium | reverse complement strand
GCAGCGGCCTTGGTCATGGGTCTGTTGCTCTCGGTTTATAACAGCATTGCTGGCGGCGGGGGCAATACGCAAACAGCGAAAGCGGCTGACCCTGCTAAAAAGGATGACTTTTTCGGCAGTGTGCCCAAGGACGGTACCGGAGACTGGAAAACGCAAGCTGCTCTTGCCGACCAGAAGGCCGCAATGAGAAATCTCAACAAGCCCGTCATAGCAGCCAAGGTGCCACCTGCGGTCAAGCCAGCCCTAGTAAGTCCACCCCCTGTCATTAGATCTGCTTACGTCCCACCCAGCTCCCCAGCGCCTACCATCCAGGCTCGTATCCCTGAATTTTCTCCACCCCCTGCACCCAGCTTCAGCCCTGCTAGTTTTGTTCCTCCAGCTCCAGCACCTTCTTTTGATGAAACCCAAAAGAAATGGGAAGCCCTCGGCAAACTCGCCAGTTGGGGCGCTGATGATAATGGTGTAGGATATGGCAGCGCTCAAGGTGCCTATGCTCCAGCCGTCTCCAATACCCCTGTTCCTCAAGCTCAATTAATCGCAAATGCACAGCCTCTAGCACCCGCACCCGATGAGTCCTCGGTCTTCTCTGGCGTTGCTAGAAAGACCGTTGCCATCGGTACTAGAGTCTCTGGCAAACTTGAAACCCCTATCGTTGCCTCTCCTTCTCAAACCGCTGGCGATCTCTTTGTCGTCAGTCTTAAACAGCCACTCACGGCAACAGACGGCAGCACAGCTTTACCGAAAGGTGCCCAACTTATTATCAAGGTTGATGGCGTTAGCGCTGGTGGCCTTATGCGCGTGAGCGCTGTCTCTGCCAATGGCGGAAATGGCGATGTGCCCTTACCTCAAGGTGCCATTGAAATTAGGGGTGAAAATGGTAGACCGCTCATTGCCCAAAACCTCAATAAACCCAAAGGCAATGGCTTTCTCAAAAATCTTGCGCTCTTTGGCATTGGCGGATTAAGTCGCGGCGCTCAGCTCTTTAATCAGCCTCTCTCTAGCGTTGCTGCCGTCAATGGCAACTCTACTATCATCACCAACACGAATCCTGCCCCAAACTACTTTGCCGGAATGCTTGAAGGCGGTTCAAGTTCTGTTCTACCAAGCATTCAAACCAGTCTGCAATCCACTGGTGTTAACAATGCTGTTCAAGAACCGCTCTGGTCAATTAGACCCAACACGGATATCGAGATCTTCGTCAACCAAACCGTTGCGATCTAAAAATTATGCGTAGACAGTTCTTACCACTGCTGCTGTTGATGCCGCTTTTAGGGTTGCCCTCAACCATTAATCCGGCTTCAGCGCAGCGCATTCAGTCCATTTTTGCCAGTCGTGCCCAAGATGGTGCAGCGCCTATGCTAACCGTTCATCCTGGCTATGGCCTAAATTTATCCTTTATCACCACGGGTGAGAAGATCCGTAAAGCATGGCTAGATGACCCCAGCCAGATTGCCCTCGACTTCGACTCCAAACCACCTAATGCGACGCTGATCCATCTAAGGAATATCGTTGCACTCAATTTTCCAAGCCTACGCCGCTCTCCTGACCGCACCACGCTACTTACGATCATCACTGACAGCAATAAGCTCTATCAGTTCAAGCTCATGGCATCTGAAGGAATGCCCAAGTACACAACCCTTGCTGTCATGTCCGACCAGCGCGGTACGCCAAAAATTGAGATTAGCGCCTATCGCAGTGGGTCTTTAGAAGACGTGGAGCGCGGTCTACAGGTCGCGCGAAACGGAAAACTACTCGACACGCGCACCACGCTCGTTAGTCGTGTAAATAATTTCACGGCGCTGGTACGCAATGGCGAGTCCCTGACCACCGCTGCATCAAAGGCAGGGGTTTCGATGGCACTCATTACTAAGCTGGCGGACATGGGGCAAAACAGCAGCGCTACAGGGGCACCTTCTGGTGTCTCTGCACCAATGCCAAGCCTTCCCGCCGCTCCTAGCCCCGATGCCGTTCGTCCGGCGATCGCCCCAAAAACACCAAAGATAGCACCGCTCTCACAACGGTAAAAATCCATGCTCACACAGAGAAAAACTGCATTTCTGCAAAAGCTGAAGTCTCTGAAATCAAAAGATTTCTGGAAATCTCTGAAATCCTTCGACTTCTGGCTGACTGCCATCGGCTGGGTGATGTCACTTTTTGTGATGGGGCTTGGAATCTTGATTCTGCTAACCGGAGCTTGGCAAGGGTTCGTTTACTTCCTTCTCGGTGTCGCGGTTCACCCTAAGCTTCCAGCTCCAGTCTGGGTACGGCTCTTAGCCTACGTCCTGATCATTCTCGTACTCTGAGGCTTTTATGTTCAGCATTTTTAGCAAGGATTATTGCCCTTTCACAACCTATAACCCTTTACTAACCGCCATCTTACAAATCGGCCTGCTGTGTTTCTTCGACTTCTTAATCTGCGCACCAGTACCCCAGAAACCCATCATCCAAAAAACTTCGCAAAGCATCCTTCTCACTCCAATAACTAGGGAGGTTTCCTGTGACTCATTCCAAAAGACATAAATTTTTCCTGAAGTGCCTTGCCGCCGTTGCTTCAGTTGGACTCAGTATCGCGGCTCAACCCGTAGTCCATGCCCAGATACCAGCCTCTATCAGAACGCCGCTACCCTTGGTACCTAGCGGGGGCACACAGATTCTCGACTGGACAAGGATTAATTTTCAATACTTTGGCGGAATGCATCAAGCGGGTTCTTTCAAAGCGCCACCACAATTAGTCAGCGGATTAGGATTTGACCCCTCTGTCGCTTGGAATGCAGGTACGCCTGTTTCCAGCGTTATCCGCTTAGGTTTTGTAGATCAGGCATTCGGTCTACAAATGCTCTCTCTAGATCAGATTGGCGCTTACACGGGCGTTAACGTTAAATCCTTACCCCTTGATGCCTACGGACTTTTGAAGTGGCAAACGCTTGGCTCTCTAGTACAGGCCGTACCCAGTCTCAATAATCTTTATGTGAATCAGGTTCCGGCGATCGCGGCTTTAGTTAGCGGCAATGGATCTGGTTTTGGGTTTGGCTTCGGATACAACAACATGACCATCGGGCAGCTCTTAATGAGCAGACCAGGGAGCGCCGCTATCCCACTTACGCCCATTCTCAAGCAGTTCAACATCGGCAGTATTCCAGGACTATCGGGGGCACAAATTGAAGGCTTTCAGCTTTGGAAAGCCGCTTTCATCTCCGATATTCCTGGCTTACCACTTCTTGTTTTTGCTCGGTTCCCCATTCAGCCAAAATCTACCTTTACGAGTCAACTTCCAAACCCTGCCACAGATGGCAAATTATTAGCGTCCAGTCTACTCAACAAAACGCCCCTCGTCGCCTCAACTGTTCCCTTTAGCAATCTAATCGCTCAAGCCAATGTCAATCTATTTCAGGCCGCTGCGGGAGCTGCAATTCTAGACCTTCCTCTTAACCAAGAGGGCTTTATCACTACAAACGTCATCACGGGTTCCGATAGAGTGGGCTTTAATTTTCCCTGCACCCAAACTGCTTGCGGACACGTTGAGCTTGGGCTACCGTTTCAGGGCGCTCGGTTTATCTCTGGCACTCAGCAATGGGTACTTGGAGGGCATAACCTACTCGGCAGTTTATTCGGCAGCTTAGAGCCAACAGGTCGCCCTCTCGTCGGCAATCCAAACCCAGAACAAGAGCCTTTCAAGCTGATCCTCAATTGGGCGGACGATACGACCGGAACCGCCATGTTTGGTTTAGCAATGCACTGGTGCGTTCATCACTCTTGGCCTGACCCGCTCCCTAACCCAGACTGCACACCCTACAAATTTCAATTCCCTGGCATCTGGCTCTGGAAAGAAAAGGATGTTGTCTTTATCGGTGGCCCTGGTAGTCCTGTTCCCTTTTAAATTTATTGGTTACATATCCATGCCAGAATCCACGACTAGCACAACTCAAAAGCCTTCTGAATATACCAATATCGGTCAAGCCCTTTGGGGCAGTATCGGTAACAGCTCTGGCCTTATGTTATTGGCCTGTGTCGCAGTCCTTGTCATCTTTGCCCAGCTCGGCAATCTATCTAAAAAGCCCCGCCTTGCATCTGGCTACTGGGGCGGCAATAAAGAGATTGCTGTCGCTCGTCGCAAAGCCCAAAAGCAAATAGCGGGACGTAAGCGTAATTCAGTTGCCC
>JBGSVR010000084.1:0-3101 GCA_041752855.1 Thermosynechococcaceae cyanobacterium | reverse complement strand
TTGCACGGGAACTGCGCGATAAGAGCTTCACAAAAATCGTCTCCCTGGCACCGGAGGTACTGTAATGGCAAAACCACAAGCGACTGCGACCCGTCATAAAATGCACGTCAAAACAGGAGACACCGTTCAGGTGATTTCTGGCAAAGATAAGGCTAAGGTCGGCGAAATCATTCGAGTGCTTCCTAAAAAAAGCCAGGTTGTCGTGAAAGGGGTCAACATCAAGACCAAACATATTAAGCCGCAGCAAGAGGGCGAATCGGGTCAGGTGCAAACCTATGAATTCCCGATTCACAGCTCTAATGTCATGCTGTATTCCACCAAGCAAAACGTGGCAAGCCGCGTTTGCTACACCTTCACTGATGACGGTCGTAAGGTGAGAATGCTCAAAAAAACGGGCGAAATTTTAGACTAAGGCTCAAAAAGCTGACGATTACCAACAATTTCATCCCTGACCAAGACCAGGGCACTTAAGGAATCCACCATGTCTATTCGGTTTAAACAGCAGTATCTCGATACCGTAGTGCCTAAGCTGCAGGAGCAATTTGAGTATAAAAATATTCATGAAGTTCCTAAAATTCTGAAGGTCACGATCAATCGGGGTCTAGGGGAATCGGCGCAAAATGCAAAAGCACTCGAAGCGTCTCTCAACGAAGTGGCAATCATTGCGGGTCAACGTCCAGTGGTAACGCGGGCGAAGAAGGCGATCGCCGGATTCAAAATTCGGAAGGGAATGCCAGTGGGTCTGATGGTTACACTGCGACGCGATCGCATGTACGCCTTTCTAGACCGACTCATCAACCTTTCGTTGCCGCGTATTAGAGACTTTCGCGGCGTTAGCCCCAAAAGCTTTGATGGTCGAGGGAACTATACCCTGGGTCTGCGAGAGCAGCTTATTTTCCCCGAAGTGAGCTATGACAGCGTGGATCAAGTGCGAGGGATGGATGTCTCCATCATCACCACAGCTAAAACGGATGAAGAAGGGCGCGCCTTGCTAAAGGCGTTGGGAATGCCGTTCCGTGAGAATTAGAGAACGGGGCGTATGCGCGTATGGGGCGGTTCAATAAGGAGTAACTATGGCGGCAAATGACACAATAGGCGATATGTTGACCCGGATTCGTAACGCGAATCTTGCTCGGCATCAAACAACAGAAGTGCCCTTCACCAAAGTGACGCGCAACGTTGCGACGGTTCTCAAATCCGAAGGGTACATTACAGATTTTGAAGAAGATGGTGAAGGGGTCAAGCGACGTCTCGTCATTACCCTTAAGTATCGCGGCAGAAACCGCCAGCCCATCATTAACACCCTTAAGCGGGTGAGTAAGCCAGGTCTGCGCGTGTATTCTAACCGCCAAGATCTGCCTCGGGTATTGGGTGGAATCGGCGTTGCCATCATCTCAACCTCAAGCGGCATTATGACCGACCGCGAAGCGCGCCGTACTGGCGTGGGCGGCGAAGTCCTTTGCTACGTTTGGTAGGCCGTCGTCCCCCGCAAAGAATTGACATGGAGTATTGAGATGTCTCGTATTGGTAAACGCCCCATTCCCATCCCCGATAAGGTGACTGTCACCATCAGTGGCCAAAGCGTCAACGTGAAAGGTCCTAAGGGCGAACTTTCACGGGTTTTAGTGCCTGAAGTCACCGCAGAACAAGAGAGCGATATTCTGCACGTAAAGCGGATTAATGAATCTCGCGTTGCGCGTCAGCGTCATGGCCTATCTCGAAGTCTCGTCGCTAACATGGTAGAGGGAGTCTCCCAAGGCTTCCAAAAGCGACTTGAAATCCAGGGCGTGGGCTATCGTGCCCAAATTCAGGGCAAAAACCTGATTCTCAACGTCGGCTATAGTCATCCCGTCACGATTGAGCCGCCAGAAGGTGTGCAGATTGCGGTTGAAAATAACACCAACGTCGTCGTTAGTGGGATTGACAAAGAAATTGTCGGCAACATCGCCGCCAGTATCCGCGCCGTGCGTCCGCCGGAGCCTTATAAGGGCAAAGGAATTCGATATTCCGGCGAGTTTGTACGCCGTAAAGTGGGTAAGGCAGGTAAGAAATAAATGAAAAGCACTCGTAAAGAAGCGCTGAAGGCGCGTCACAATCGCGTTCGTCGCAAAATTAGCGGCACCGCCCAGCGACCTCGGCTGGCAGTTTTCCGCTCCAACCAGCACATCTACGCTCAGCTCATCGACGATATCGGTCAGCAGACTTTGGCAGCAGCCTCTACGGTTGAGTCAGAGGTTAAGGGCAAGGTTGAGTCTGGGGCGACCTGTACAGCTTCAGAAGCAGTGGGTACGCTCATTGCCCAACGCGCCCTCAAACAGGGTATCGAAACCGTCGTATTTGACCGAGGCGGCAATCTGTATCATGGGCGCGTCAAAGCGCTGGCAGATGCGGCTCGGGCTGCTGGGCTAGAGTTTTAGAACTGGGATAACACACTATGGCAACGAGTCGTAAAAGTAATAAAGCCCGCGAGAAAGAAAGCACCTGGCAAGAGCGCGTCGTTCAAATTCGTCGCGTATCTAAGGTTGTGAAGGGCGGTAAAAAGCTCAGCTTTCGGGCGATCGTGATCGTCGGGAATGAGCGTGGTCAAGTTGGCGTTGGCGTGGGTAAAGCCAGCGATGTCATCGGCGCGGTCAAGAAAGGCGTCGCGGATGGCAAAAAGCAGCTTGTAGATGTGCCTTTAACGAAGGCTAACTCTATTCCTCACCCCATTGAAGGACGAGGGGGAGCCGCTAAAGTCATGCTTCGTCCTGCCGCCCCTGGTACTGGGGTAATTGCAGGGGGAGCGGTTCGGATTGTGCTGGAAATGGCAGGCGTAAAAAACGTTTTGGCAAAGCAGTTGGGTTCTGATAACCCACTTAATAACGCCAGAGCCGCCGTCAATGCTCTCAATTTGCTGCGAACCTTTGCTGAGGTTGCAGAAGAAAGAGGTTTGACCCTTGAGCAAATCTACAGTTAGCCCCTGATTTAGCGATACCTAAAAGTGCCAGTTGCGATTTGTGATCTCACAATGTCGCTGGCACTTTATCTATGTTTAACTCCAATGCCTTTGTCGGGATGTAACTGCCGGGATGCAACTATCATGAGATTAGAAGACGTACAGC
>JBGSVR010000083.1:0-8030 GCA_041752855.1 Thermosynechococcaceae cyanobacterium | reverse complement strand
ATCAGAATGCATAGGACTGACGGAAGTTGGCTCTAGCGAAGCACTCCCGACAGATCCATTCGGCATCCCAATGCTGCTGCCCAACCCAGTGTTAATCGTAATACCGCTGCTGCTACCACTACTGCGGACTGAAGACCCTTGAGAAGCCTCCGGACGGGTGCTAGCACCCCAGCTAGACGAATCATTACGACTGCCGCCGTTGCTATTATTGACGGGAATGCCGCTGCCCATCGCCGGATTTGCAACGACGGTAGCCTGATTAAGAATCGTTGGAGAATTATTTTGATGGTACATCGTCAGCGCATTGAGCGCCTCTAGCGCTTCCTTGGCGGAGGGATAGCGTTGACGAAAATCGTAGGCCACCATTTTGTTGATAATGGAAGCGAGTTCTGGGCTAACGGAGGCGCGGTCTTGCCACAAAATCTCAGCCGTCGATTCATCTTCAGGGAGTTGACCTAGGGCAGGGTTGAGTCCCGTTAGTGCATAAATGCCAATCATGCCTGTGGCGTACACATCGCTGCTCATCCGAGGACTGCCCCGTAATTGCTCTCCAGGCATGTACCCTGGGGTGCCAACGATGACCGTGTGGGGCGCAATATGACTATTTTCGTCTGACGCCTGATTGGCAACCTGCTTGACTGCGCCAAAGTCAATTAAAACAATTTGACCATCGCTTTCACGACGAATAATGTTAGATGGCTTAATATCTCGATGAATGACCTGCTTTTGATGGACAAAGCTCAGCGCATAGAGAATGTCTTTGAGCAGTTTGATGACGTAGCTTTCACTCCACTGCTGCCCTGCGGATAACTCTTGGTAAAGACTGGTGCCAGCAATATACTCTTCAACTAAATAAAACTCATTGTTTTCTTCGAAGTGTGCCAGTAGCTGCGGAATATTGGGGTGAGAGCCAAGTTGATGAAGGGTTCTTGCTTCTTCGTCAAATAAACGTTTGGCAATATTTAACTTAGCCTCATCGTCAACAGCCGTTTTTAGCTTTTTGATAACGCACTGAAACGCGTTGGGTAAATGCTCATCTTCGGATAAAAAAGTTTCGGCAAAACTTCCTTCTCCGAGCTTTTGAAGAACCCGATAGCGTCCTGCAAGTTTGTTTCCAGATGAAAGGCTGATGACGTCCATGGTGCAGTAGGTTTAGAAGGCAGTTACTTTATATTGTCCCACATTCAACTTTGTGGAAATTTAGGCTTTAAAAACAAGTGATTTATGCTGATATAAATCTATCTCAGCATAAGCGACCTAGTCTGTGATCTGACAGGCACATTGTTAAGCTCTGTAACAAACTCAAGTTGGCCTAAATGATTTGCTCTAATCATCGGATTTACGCTAATGGGTATGTTTCGATTACATTGAGAGAGTACGTTAGTTATTGATGCACAAAGTTTTTGGATAAGTCAGCCGCCAACGCTCCAGCGCATACCCACACAGAGCATTTGCCAACGGCGGATGGGCACACGCATACTCATATCCATAGTAAGGAGTCTTTGCGGGGTATTATCAACCGTCTATCGCGGGTGGAGGGGCATGTGCGCGGCATTAAGACAATGGTGCAAGAGAGCCGGCCTTGTCCAGATGTGCTGGTACAAATTGCGGCGGTGCGTGGTGCCCTTGACCGAGTGGCACGCATTATCTTAGATGAGCATTTGACGGAGTGTGTGGCAAGGGCTGCTGAAGCGGGCAATATTGATGTAGAAATTGCTCAGCTTAAGGCGGCGCTGGATCGGTTTTTAGACTGACGTAATGTAAAGAATCTCAAAGACGACGAAAACACTTGATCTACGGGACATTTAGAAACGTGCTTAGATTAGCAACGATCAAAGCGTTGTCGTAGTGCAGCTTCAGCTTCTTCGCGGTCATCAAAGTGGACTTTCTCGGTACCTAAGATCTGATAGTCTTCATGACCTTTCCCTGCAATTAAAACCGTGTCTCCAGGTTGTGCCTGGGCGATCGCCATTCCAATGGCAACCCGTCGATCTGCCTCCACAATAGGGTTTGTGCCAGCAGGAATCCCCTCTAAAACGTCGGCTAAAATCTTTTGTGGGTCTTCCGTGCGCGGGTTATCGGACGTGACCACAGCCAGATCCGCAAGACGGGCGGCGATCTCCCCCATCTGAGGCCGCTTGGTGCGATCGCGATCGCCACCGCAGCCAAACACGCAGATGATTTTGCCCTTAGCAAAGGGACGGGCGGCTCTGAGCAAGTTTTCTAAGCTATCGGGGGTATGGGCGTAGTCCACCACCACAGAAATATCTTGATCGGGTTTGACAACAATTTGCTGCATCCGTCCAGGAACCCCCGTAAAGGTGGATAGGGTTTGGAGGATAGTCGCCAGCTCTAGATCAAGGGCTAGACCTGCACCCACTGCGGCTAAAAAGTTAGCCACGTTAAATTGACCTACTAGCGGTAGCTGAAATGCCGCATCGCCTCTAGGAGTATGGATTTGACCTGCAACGCCAGAGGAGCCGTAGCTTAAGTCGCTCGTCCATAAATCGGCTGATTCAGACTGAGTGCTGTAAGTCCAAACTTGCTCAGGAGAAAGCGCTTCAGCCAGCCTAACGCCGTAGGCATCATCAATGTTGATAATGGCTTTGCCCCTGAGGTAGGCGGGTGTAAACAGCAGCGCCTTTGCTGCAAAATACTCCTCCATATCTTTGTGGTAATCGAGATGGTCTTGGGTCAGGTTAGTAAAGATAGCCACGTCAAATTCACAGCCCAGAACCCGTTTTTGGGCTAGCGCATGAGAACTCACTTCCATAATTCCGTACTGGCAACCTGCTTCAATGGCCTGGGTGAGGGTTCCTTGAAGGTCAACCGCAAAAGGAGTCGTGTGCGTTGCGGTTTTCTCATACCCGGGCCAACGGGCGTAGAGGGTGCCGAGCAAGGCAGATGGACGCTGGGTTTGATTTAAAAGCGCTTCAATAAGGTGGCTGGTGGTGGTTTTACCGTTGGTTCCAGTCACGCCCACGGTTTTGAGTTTGCGGCTGGGGGAGTCATAAAATGCCGTGGCGATCGCCGCGCAAGCTTCTGCCATATCGGTCATGGGAATCACTAGGGCGGTTGCAGAAGCAGTCGGGGGTTCGACTTGCGTTGAGACTAACGCGGCGATCGCCCCGGCATCAATGGCATCTGACCAAAAGCTACCGCCATCTACGCGGGTGCCTGGCATACCGATAAACAAATCGCCAGGTTGACAAGACCAGGAATTGGTTGAGAGTCCTTTTACGTCTTGCTCAAGGGCTGGATGGGTAAGTGGCTGATCTTGGGGAGCTGCCCATAGGCTGGGGGGCAAAAGCGCCAGTAAATCACGAAGCTTAACCATACGCTTATCTCTCATCCCTGCTTGAAACTGAAGCTATTTTAAGCGCCCCGCGCCAGATTTTTCACCCCTTTTGAGAAAACTTGCTTTTGAAGACCTCATATTAAGGCTAGAGATGTGAGAGCACAATCCGTTAGTCTAGAGTCACGTTGTTAAGGCGATCGCATGACTTTTGTTGGACTCCATATTCACAGCGACTACAGCATGTTAGACGGTGCCAGTCAGCTCAATGACCTGGTCACACGCGCTGCGGAGTTGGGGATGCCGGCGATCGCCCTCACCGACCACGGCGTGATGTATGGCGCAGTAGGTCTACTCAAAGCCTGTAAAGGCAAAGACATCAAGCCCATCATCGGCAACGAAATGTACGTCATTAACGGGGATATTACGCTTCAAGAGCGTCGTCCCCGCTACCACCAAGTCGTTTTAGCGAAAAACACCCAGGGCTACCGGAATCTGGTCAAGTTGACCACTATTTCTAGTCTTCAGGGCGTGCAGGGCAAAGGCATTTTCTCTCGCCCCTGCATTAACAAAGATCTGCTAGAGCAGTACCACGAGGGCTTAATTGTCACCAGCGCTTGCCTCGGCGGTGAAGTGCCTCAGGCGATCATGAAGGGTAGGCTAGATGTTGCCCGTCGCATTGCCCGCTGGTACAAAGATCTTTTTGGCGAAGATTACTATATCGAAATTCAAGATCATGGCTCCCAAGAAGACCGCGTGGTAAATGTCGAGATTATTCGCATTGCCCGTGAACTCGATATCAAAATTATTGCCACCAACGACTCTCACTACATTTCTTGCTACGACGTAGAAGCCCACGACGCGCTCCTGTGCATCCAAACGGGCAAACTTATCACCGAAGATAAACGCCTGCGCTACAGCGGCACGGAGTACCTCAAATCTGCTGAAGAGATGGCGCTGCTGTTTCGCGATCACCTGACGGATGACGTGATTGAAGAGGCGATCGCCACCACTCTAGAAGTGGCTGACAAAATCGAAACCTACGATATCTTTCGTGATCCCCAAAGTCCGGCCTACCAAGTGCCGCAAGGTTACACCCCCGAAACCTACATGGAGGAAATCACCTGGCTGGGGCTGCTCGATCGCCTTAAGGTAAAATCTCGCGCAGATATTAACGCAGAGTACAAAGAACGTCTGGAATACGAGCTAAATATGCTCGAGCAAATGGGCTACTCCACCTATTTCTTAGTCGTGTGGGACTACATCAAATACGCCCGTGACAACGGCATTGCCGTGGGGCCAGGGCGGGGTTCTGCGGCCGGTTCTCTGGTGGCCTACGCGCTGGAGATTACCAATATTGACCCCGTACATCACGGCTTGCTGTTTGAGCGCTTCCTTAACCCAGAGCGCAAGTCAATGCCAGATATTGATACTGATTTCTGCATCGATCAGCGCGAAAAAATTATTGAGTACGTCACCCAAAAATATGGCGAAGATCACGTTGCCCAAATTATTACCTTTAACCGTCTCACCTCCAAAGCTGTCCTCAAAGACGTGGCGCGGGTGCTGGATATCCCCTACGGCGAATCCGATCGCATGGCGAAGCTCATCCCCGTCTCGCGGGGGAAACCAGCCAAACTCAAGGTCATGATTTCAGAGCAAACCCCCGCCCCAGAATTTAAGGAAAAATACGACACCGACCCCAGAGTGCAGCGCTGGATAGACATGGCAATCCGCATTGAAGGCACTAACAAAACCTTCGGCGTTCACGCGGCGGGCGTGGTGATTGCGGCAGAACCGATTGACCAGGTGGTGCCCCTCCAGCGCAACAACGACGGCTCGGTCATTACCCAGTACTACATGGAAGACTTAGAATCCCTTGGCCTTCTAAAAATGGACTTCTTGGGTCTAAAAAATCTCACGATGATCCAAAAAGCTGCCGAGCTAATTCAGCAAAATCGTCATGAGACGATTGATGTTGACCAGCTACCCATGGACGATGCCAAAACCTACCAGCTCCTTGCCAAGGGCGAACTAGAAGGCATCTTTCAGCTAGAGTCTTCGGGGATGCGACAGGTGGTGCGCGACCTCAAACCTTCCAACCTCGAAGATATTTCGTCTATTTTGGCGCTCTATCGTCCAGGACCACTCGATGCGGGGCTGATCCCTAAGTTTATTAACCGTAAGCATGGGCGCGAACAGATTGAGTATCAGCACAAAATCTTAGAGCCGATTCTCAACGAAACCTACGGCATTATGGTTTACCAAGAGCAGATCATGAAAATCGCTCAGGAGATGGCGGGGTACTCCCTAGGGCAAGCGGACTTGCTGCGCCGCGCCATGGGTAAAAAGAAAGTTTCTGAGATGCAGAAGCACAGTGAACTGTTTGTAGAGGGCGCGGCTAAAAATGGCGTAACGAAACAGGTCGCCACAGAACTGTTTGACCAAATGGTGATGTTTGCAGAATACTGCCTTGCTGCCGATACTGAGGTGCTGACGGTTGAGTATGGCTGGGTCACGATTGGAGAACTGGTGAATCAAGAACGAGAGGCACAGGTTTATACGGTGCATCCTCAAGGCTATGTTTATACGCAGCCGATTTGGCAGTGGCATCATCGCGGCTATCAAGCGGTGTTTGAGTATGAACTTGAAGATGGGTCAGTCATTCGGTCCACGCCAGAACATCAATTTATGACGGCAAATGGGCAGATGTTACCCATCGATCAGATTTTTGCTGAGGGATTAACGTTGCGGCAAGTTGAGCTATCTGCCAAACAATCTGTGACAAGTTTCGAGAATCTGAAAGTCTTACAAGAAATAAGACGAGTTCAGCCTCTGAAACTCTGACGGAGCAAATGCAGTCAGACTATACCTATGCATAATTTTAGGAGGCAGGTTCTATGACCTTACCCAATGGACCAAAGACGCTGCCGTTATTTCAGGTTGTTCAGGCGATTTTTAAGCCCCTAGAAACCTTGACAAACAACGTACAGAAGTATGGCGACTGTTATACCGCTAAGCTGGGCGGACTTGGCTCTATCGTTGTGCTGAGCCAACCCGAAGACATTGAAGCAATGATGACCGCCCCTAGTGACTTATTTGAATCGGGTCGGAGCAATGCGATTTTTCGGCCTTTTTTGGGCAGCAATTCTATCTTGATGCTGGATGGTAAAGACCATCAGCGAAAGCGAAAGCTTTTAACCCCTCCGTTTCATGGGGAGCGCCTCAAAACCTACGGTGAAGCCATTTGTGAAATCACTCAAGAGGTGACGTCTCGCTTGCAACCTGGGCAAACGTTTTCAGTGCGAACGGTGATTCAAGAAATTTCCCTACGGGTCATTATGCGAACCGTTTTGGGCGTTCATACAGGGGAACGGGCAGAGCAACTGCGGCACTCTCTTGATAAAATGCTGAGTTTCTTTGAGAAACCCTTCAATTCTCTGTTTGTATTTATCCCTTGGCTTCAAAAGGATTGGGGCGCATGGAGTCCTTGGGGCAAGGTAATCAGACAAATTAAACAAATCGACGCGCTGCTTTTTACTGAAATTCAGGAGCGACGGGCGAACCCTGCCCTTTTAGGGGACGACATCTTAAGCCTGATGATGACGGCACGGGATGAAGAAGGGCAGCCCATGACCGACCAAGAGTTGCGTGATGAAATGATGACGCTGCTGTTTGCCGGACATGAAACCACCGCCACGGCGATCGCCTGGGCACTGTACTGGATTCACGCTGTACCAGAAGTTGGACAAAAACTTCGCAAAGAACTGGGCGAGCTAGAAGAGAACTGCGACCCAGTCACAGTTTCTCGTTTACCCTACCTCAGCGCGATTTGCGATGAAACACTGCGAATTTACCCCGTCGGGCTGTTTACGTTTACACGAAGGCTCAAAAAGTCTTGGACTTTAATGGGGAAGGCATTAGAAAAAGGAACTCAGCTAAGTGGCTGCATTTATCTGCTGCATCATCGCCCCGATCTGTATCCAGAGCCAGAACAATTTCGACCTGATCGCTTTTTAGAGCGACAGTTTTCGCTGTATGAGTACATTCCCTTTGGCGGGGGCAATCGTCGTTGTTTAGGCATGGCATTTGCGCTGTTTGAAATGAAGCTGGTGTTGACGAGCATTCTTTCAGAGTGGCAGCTAGAGCTAAATACCAATAAGCCGATTAAGCCAGTCCGGCGAGGCTTTACGATGGCTCCTGAGAAAGGGGTGCCCATGCGCGTTGTAAAACATCGGTAGCGTAACGGGATACTTGAAGGCGTTAGGGTGAAACATTGAGGAGATGCCAGCATTCTTGGGCGATCGCCCAATCTTCTTGAGTGTGAACTACAAAGACTCGCAGGGCTGAGGTAAGCGTCGCAATATCTAAATCGACGGGATGCCCTTCATTTTTGGCGGTATCAAGCTGTAAGTCTAAAAACCCAAAACCTTCGCAAGCAGCAGCACGAACCAAGGCGGAATTCTCTCCCACTCCGGCGGTAAAGACAATCGCATCTAGGCGATCTAGGCTCGTGAGCATTGCGCCGATAGAAGCGCGCAACCGATGGATAAACATATCTAGAGCAAGCTGAGCCTGGGCATTACCCGCTGCTGCTGCCGTCGTGATTTGTCGCATGTCGGCAGATAGCTCAGAAATACCCTTTAAGCCTGATTTTTTATTGAGTAACTGCTCTAATTGATCGGCACTATAGCCTTCTTGCCGCAATAGATAAATTAAAATTCCTGGGTCTACC
>JBGSVR010000082.1:0-14339 GCA_041752855.1 Thermosynechococcaceae cyanobacterium | reverse complement strand
ATGCCCGCCGATGTAAATAACCCTGAGTACAATCTGCGAGGTACAGATGTTTTACGCTTTTAGCTTTTTCTATGGTTGGTTTGGGTTGAGTTCACCCCAGTGCGATCGCATTCTCCCCTCACGCTGCTGAGCAATGCGCGGCGATCATTTCCTTAAATATTTCCAGATCGATGCATTTGTTCATGATGCATTGAATCTCTGGTGAATTTCCTGACGGGAAATGTTGCGTGGGCATTGGTTACTGAGTCGTAACTGCCCATTGCTAAGCCTTGCCGCGTAGTCAATTTGTAAGCTACGGCAAATCTTTGACCCTCAAAGAGGGGTAATCTCACGATGAAAACTCAAGATGTTTTATTGGTTTGTACCCTGTGCGGCGGGACAACCCAAACGCGCTTGCAGGGCATCCCCAATGGCGGCGAAAAATTGCTGGCGCAGCTCCAAGCGCAAAATCAAGCCGAGACGCTAGACATTTCAATCCAACCCGTGCGGTGTATGGCGGTGTGTAAACAAAGCTGTGCGATCGCCTTTATGGGACACGGCAAACGCACGTATCTATTTGGCAACCTGCCCGTCGAGCCTGAACAGTTAACAGCAACCGCCGCCACGGTACTGGACTATGCCCGTCAGTATCAGGCTCATCCAGAAGGGATTGTGCCGCATTCCGAACGCCCAGAACTTTTGAAGTCGCGCACCCTCGTTGTACTCCCCGCCCTTCCTCACGCCTGCTCTTAATCGTTACAGAGTCTAATGCCTGTTGCCAATAACTTGACTTTTAATTTATAGAATGATTATCGTTATCAAATCAATTCTGCTCAAGGCCAAGATGATTCAGCCATTTAAAACTCAGTCTGTCGGTGGTCGAGTGCTGGCGCGCACCACACTAGTTGCAGGCGTGTGGGTCGTGTCGTTTGGGGTCGGTTCGCAGGCAATTGCCCAAACTGCACCCGCGCCAACGCCTACTGAAACCCAAGCTGAAGCAGACGAAGAAGAAGTCACTTTCACTGAAAAACTGCTGAAGCAAAAGGTCTCTACCCCTTCTCGAAGTGATGCCACGCTGCTAGACTCCACTCGCCCCACCTATGTGATTAATCGCGAACAGATTTTGCAGCAGGGAGCTAGAACCGTCAAAGAGTCGCTTAAGTTTTTGCCAGGAATTTTGGGCGATGGCACCGTCGGAAGTGAAGTCAATGCCCTCAGCGGTCAGTTTATTCGCGGGTCTAATACCAATCAGGTTTTGATTCTGCTGGATGGGCGACCCATCAATAATTTAGGGGGCGGCGGGTTTGATTTATCTGAAATTAAAACCGATATTGTAGAGCGGATTGAGGTGCTGCCAGGGGGTGGTTCCACACTCTACGGATCTGATGCCATTGGGGGGGTGATTAACATTATTACTCGTCGCCCTAGTAAGGCTTTTCGCGTAGAAGGCGGGGTTCAGTTTGGCACCTATGGCTACGATAACCAAAGGCTGCAAGTGAGTGGCAAGGCCAAAGACTTTAGCTATTTACTGAGCTATGACCGTACCCAAGCCGATAACGACTACAGCTTTACCATCCCTGAAGCTGGATATACCGGAAAGCGCGTCAACAACTACGCCCAGTTCAATAATTTAACAGCACGTCTAGAGCAGAAGATTGGCGATCGCATTACCCTCAGCGCCAGTACCCTATATCTTTCCAAAGAACAAGGCGTTCCAGGAGGGGTTCCGGTTCCCGATCCGGTTTTTGGACAAGGCTTTTTTAACTCCCTTACTAGTAGCAATCGTAAGCTCACCGATCAAATTCTGAGCGATATTTCGCTTCAGGCCAAGTTAGGGAAAGGAGATAACTCCATCCTGACGGCTAGGGTATATCTAGATTTTCTCAACACCAAATTTGAGAGCCGCACTCCCTTTGCCGATACATTGTCCCTCGTTGGGGGGGTGCCCGTATTGGGTCGCACCGCCCAAACCCAGCAAACCTTTGAAAACTACCGCAGTCTCTTGGTGCGCAGCTTCAGCACACTTGGAAAATTGCCAAAAACCAAACCCTAACCTACGGGGGAGACTTCCGCACGACCAACGTTCGCAACGTCACCCAAAACCTGACGACGAATATAGTGCGTCTGAACTACAAAGACACCATTAGCCAGGGTGCCCTATTTGCCCAATACAGCATCGATCTTACGCCCCGCTTCACTGTCAGCGCCGGACTGCGACAAGACTTTAGCAGTCTCTCCAACGGTTCTGCTACCTCTCCCTCAGTGGGTGCAAAGCTGCTGCTGGGTAAATCTACTACCTTACGGGCTAACTACGTTCGCAACTTTAGATTGCCGCTATTATCAAACCTGTTTAACGCTAACCCTACCAACATTGGCAACCCTGACCTGAAGCCAGAGCGCGGCAATAGCTTTGACATCGGCCTCGATCAAAAAATTGGCAAGATTGGGCTGCTAAGGCTGACCTACTTCAACAACACCATCTCAGACCTAATTGCATTTCAGCGGATTTCACCCCCCGTTAATGGCATTTCGGGCACCTGGCAGAATTTGGGCAAAGTGCAAACCCAAGGGCTAGAAGCAGCACTTAACGTAAAGCTGGCGCGCAACGTATTTTTGGGCGTGGGCTACACCCTCAATGACGCAAAGATTTTAGAGAGCGTCAACCCCAACGAAGAGGGCAAACAGCTCCGATTTGCCAGTGCCGATAAGCTGAATGTGAGCCTCTCCTTTGAGAACCCCGAAGGCTGGTATTTTGGGCTGCTGCTCAATTCTCTCAGCGGCTACCCTACTAACAATATCAATACCGAATCGCTACCAGGCTACACCACCCTTGATTTTCGGTTTCGGGTGCCTATGACCCAAAATTTGACGGTATATGGCGGGGTTCAAAATTTGTTTGACCAACGGTATCAGCTTTTCCCAGGTTTCCCCGATGGCGGTCGTACCGTACAGGCTGGGTTAGATTTCAAGTTTTAGGTTTTAGATTTTAAGGAGAACTGAGACAATGACGACCACTCAACCCTTTGCACGCCGCGTTGTGCCCCTAAGCCATTGCGTCCAAGAACCCTTACCTAATGGCGGCTGGATTGAATACGAAGACTTTCCGGTCAACATAGATGTAACGGCTCCGCTACTCAATTCGCTGTTTCAAGATCATTGGCAGGAAGTGGGCGTAGGACACATGGTAGACGGCAGTGTTTTAGAGCTGGAGTTTAGCCAATCGCCTAAGATTGTGCGGCTCTATGATGGCTACCTGACGGTAGTAACTGAAAGCTGGCATCTCCATTTATGTTTGGAAGAAAGCTTGGGTGGGCCGACGTGCCAAACGCCCCTTGAACTAAGGCAAAAACGGCTTATTTCTCGCGCTGCCTTCTACCGCCGCTTTAACCCAAAGAAGCAGGCACGAAGCTGGGGTATTCAGTTTTGGAACGGGGCGGGTGAGCGGATGATGAATCTGTTTTTACCTAATCCGTTTGTGGGTGATCAGGAAGATTTACTGCCAGAAAATAAGCCTAATCTGGAAAAACTGAAGCTTTACGAAACACTACGTCAGATCTACGTTTTAGGCGAAGAAGATATCCCCTACACCAAAAATCCGCTCAAGCGTCCGTTTATTTCGGTTTGTCGCTCTAGCCGCTGCAATCCATCACAAAATTGGCAGCCGATTTATGAAGCACTCCAAAGCGCTGTGGAGCAAGCAGATCTCAATATTGATGTGATCAGTTCTGGCTGTTTGGAAGTATGCAAGATGGGACCTGTGGTGTTTACGTCGGGTAATCGCACTTGGTACACCCGCATCACGCCAGAGCTTGCCCACCAGATTGTAGAAGATCATTTGGTGAAAGGCGAAAAGCTCACCAGCCATCTCTATCCACCCGTCTCTAGGAGCGTGAATTGAAGCGTTTATTTCTATTGTTTTTGCTAGGCGTTGCTGCTGCGCTAAATAGTTGCGGTGTTAAACCGCGATCGCCCGTGGCGCAACGTCCAGAATGTGCCCAAAACTATCGCGCTAGCCAAGACTACTTCCCAGAGAAAAGCCAGATCTTGTACGCTCAAGGGTTTCAGGTTGAGTATCACAAAAATTACAAAGTCGTTACGGTCAAAAATCCTTGGCGAGATGCCAAGCAGACTTTTCAGTATGTTTTGGTTCAGTGCGGTACGCCTGTGCCCGCTGGGTTTGAGCAGGTGCAGATAGTAGAAGTTCCGGTGCGGCGAGTAGCAATGCTGTCTACCACTCATTTAGGGCATCTGGAGTCTCTGAAGTTGCTCAATACCCTGGTGGGCATGAGCGACCCAAAACTGTCCTATAGCCCAACGGTTCAAGACTATATTCGGCGCAGCAACATCCCCAAAATTGGCACTAATGCAAGCCTCAATATTGAAAGGGTATTAGATCTCTCACCCGATCTCATAACTACCTACGGCACAGGAAATCCTAAAAACGATTCCCATCCCAAGCTGTTGGAAGCAGGGCTAAAGGTTGCCATCAATGCGGAGTATATGGAATCTACGCCCTTGGGTCAGGCTGAATGGCTTAAGTTTACAGCACTATTTTTTAATCAGGAGAACGCCGCAAATCAAAGAATTAGCGCAATGGCACAGCGGTATCAAAAGATTGTGGCGATCGCCCAGCAAGCCAAGCAAAAACCAACCGTCCTCACGGGTTTTAGCAGTAGCGGCACCTGGTATCAGCCTGGTGGCAAAAGCTATGTGGCGCAATTGCTCAAGGATGCAGGAGCAGTTTATGTAGGGGCAAATAATGGCGATCGCGGCAGCACCCCCATGAGTTTTGAGGCGGTTTATGACCGTGCGCTCACAGCCCAAGTCTGGATTAACGGTAGTCAAACCTGGAAACAGATGACGGATGTCGCCAAAGCCGATGAGCGCTATCAAAAAATACCCGCATTCCAGACGGGGCGAGTCTTTAACAACAATGCGCGGGTGAATCAATTTGGGGGCAATGACTACTGGCAAAGCGGTGTCATTAGCTCTGATGTTGTTTTGGCAGATTTAGTTAAAATCCTGCATCCAGAACTACTGAGCAATCATCAGCTTTTTTACTACCGCGCTCTGAAATGAAAAATCCCATCAAAGCTTTAGTCAAATCCCAAATGGGTCTAATGCTCGTGCTGGTCGCTATTTTGCTCATTCTGTTTTGCTTAAGCCTAGCGACTGGATCTGTATCCATTCCTTTAGGGGATGTGATGATGGTGCTTCAGGGGCAGAACCCCCAAAAGTTAAGCTGGAGCGCTATCATTCTGCAATTTCGGCTACCCAAGGCAATTACGGCGATGCTGGCAGGCTCTGCCTTAGCCGTCAGCGGACTTCAGATGCAGACGCTATTTCAGAATCCGCTGGCGGGACCCTACGTTCTGGGCGTGAGTTCTGGCGCGAGTTTGGGGGTGGCGTTGGCGGTACTGGCAGCCGATGTTATGGGCGCTCAGCGTATTGCGCTGACGGGCAGCGGCACAACGGTTATTGCGGCGCTTTTGGGGGCTGCTGGGGTGATGGGCTGTGTGGTCATTGCGGCAAACTATGTCAAAAATTCGGTCACGCTCTTGGTGATCGGGCTGCTGTTTGGCTACCTTACCAGTGCAGTTGTTAATCTATTGCTGTATTTCAGCGTACCCGAACAAATTCAGACCTATCTCATCTGGACATTTGGCAGCTTTGCGACAGTAACGCAGCAGCAAATTCCGCTCTTTTTGGGGCTGGTGCTGACTGGATTGGCGATCGCATTTTCTCAAAGTAAATCTCTCAATCTGCTGCTGTTGGGGGAGACGCAATCTCGCACCTTGGGGCTAACCCTGTCTCATGTCCGGCTCATTATTATTGGCAATGTCTCTATTTTGGCGGGGACTGTGACGGCCTTTTGTGGACCCATCGCATTTCTGGGCATTGCGGTGCCCCATTTGGGGCGCAGTTTGCTACACAGCGCCGATCATCGTCATCTGCTGCCTGTGGTCATGCTGCTCGGCGCAATACTAGCGCTCATTGCAGACTTGGTTTCTCAGCTCCCAGGTGGGCAGACGGTACTTCCCCTCAATTCAATCACGGCCTTAATTGGAACACCGATTGTAGTGTGGGTGATTGTGCGACGACAATCGCACCGATAAGTCGTAAGGTGTGCAGTGAACATGAAGAACTTACCTAACGCTTCAAGGCAAACTTTGGCGCAGCAGTAGCGCTGCCTCTTTTGCGAAATAGGTCAAAATCAAGTCCGCTCCCGCTCGTTTAATGCTGGCAAGGGTTTCTAGCATAACGGCCTTTTCATCAATCCAGCCGCGCGCTGCTGCCGCCTTAATCATGGCGTATTCTCCGCTTACGTTGTAGGCCGCAACAGGCAGCAACGTTTCAGCCCGAATTCGGTGAATGATGTCTAGGTACGCTAAGGCAGGCTTAACCATTACCATATCGGCTCCTTCTTCAATGTCTAGAAGAACCTCTTTGAGCGCTTCAAGGGCATTAGCTGGATCCATCTGATAGGTTTTTTTATCACCAAATCGAGGGGCAGACTCTAGCGCATCTCGAAACGGCCCGTAGTAAGCCGAAGCGTACTTGGCAGAATAAGCCAGAATGCACACGTCCCCATATCCGGCTCCATCGAGCGCCTTGCGAATGGCACCTATACGACCATCCATCATGTCTGAGGGCGCAACCCAATCTGCCCCAGCTTCGGCCTGCATCACCGCCATCTTTGCCAATATTTCAACGGTGGGGTCGTTGAGAATTCGGCCTTTTTCATCGACTAATCCGTCATGCCCCATGCTGCTATAGGGGTCTAGCGCCACGTCAGTAATCACAACTAAATCTGGAAACGTCTGTTTAATTGCTCGAACCGCCCTAGGAATCAGCCCCGCTGGGTTGAGGCTCTCAGTCGCCTGAGGGTCTTTTTGTGCGTCGGGAATGAGGGGAAATAGGGCGATCGCCCCAATCCCCACGGCCTGGGCATCTTCAATTTCTCGCAGCAGCTCATCTAGAGAATAGCGATAGCAGCCCGGCATTGAAGACACTTCTACCTTTTGCTGTTCTCCCTCCATTACAAACAGCGGATAGATCAAATCCTGAATGGTCAGATGCGTTTCTCTAACCATGCGGCGCGTTGACTCAGATTGACGAAGGCGGCGAGGTCGTAAAACCATAGGAGACGATTCTCTGCAACGTAACAAGTAAGATAATATTATTGCAGAATGATAATCATTATCTTAATTTATCTTGAACACTATTCCTAAAATCCACAGTTAATTTGGTGAGTACACGGCTATGTCTGCCTTAAGCCCTTTGACCCCTCGTCAGGCAACAGTTTTCAATTTGCTGAAAACTCTTAAGCAAGAAGTGTCTGCCCAGACCCTCTATGCCGAACTGCGAGGTCACCAGCAGTGCCTTGGTTTAGCAACGGTATACCGTGCTTTAAAACACCTCCAGCTTCAGGGCATTGTCCAAACCAGAAGCCTGCCCAACGGGGAATTGGTTTACAGTCCAGTTTCTGAAGATAGGCACTACGTTACCTGCGTTAAGTGCGGAACTTCGGTCCCTCTAGAACACTGTCCTGTGAATGAACCGTTGCTGCCGAAAGCCATCACGCCTCGATTCAAGATTTTCTATCACACCCTAGAATTTTTTGGATTGTGTTCTCCTTGTCTAGAGCAAGAGACTGTAGCTTAAGCAAGTCAGGCTCTAGCGTCAGCAATACATAATGCTTATTCTGTCGGCGCAGTAGCCGTTGAGCTTCAAACTGCTTTAGCACTCGCGTCACCGTAACACGAGTCGTATCAGCCAATTCAGCTAAATCTTGATGCGTTAGGCGAATATCGATTAGGGATCCTTCTTGAACGGTGTAGCCAAACTTTTCAAAAAGCCACAGCAGTAAATTCCAAATTCTTTCAGAAACGCAGGCTTGCCGAAGAATCCAATTCAGTTTCTGTAGCGTTTTGACCTGCTGATAGAGAAATGGCAACACTGACTCATGATGCTTGTCTATCTCACGAATCATAACGGGTGTCATGCAGAACATTTCATAGGGTTCTATGGCTATAAGGGGCATGCCTAATACATCTCCCGCTCCCCAGTAACCTAAGATAATAACCTTACCCGCCTCAGTCCAGGTTTGACTTTTGATAATTCCTCGCTGAATTTCCCACAAAACGTCTGGCTGTCTAGGAATCTGATCGAGACGACTAAAAACTTTGGCTACTGTCGGTTCCAATAAATTGAGGGCGTTATAAGACATGTCTTTAAGAGTTTCTAAACGCTAATAAATTTAATGATAATTATTATCATTAAATTCGACAACTCAAAAGGCGATCGCCCTTTTAGTACATTGCTATTGCAGCAGTCCTTCGGTATGATGAAGTGTTTGAGGTTCCAGCGGTACGGATTGACGTAGAGAAAAGTTATGGCAAAGCGCGTTCAGCTAGTATTAAATCAAGAAGTTCCTAAATTGGGACACTTAGGGGACTTGGTAGAAGTTGCTCCAGGCTATGCCCGCAACTATTTAGTGCCCCAAGGTAAGGCGTTTAAGGCAACGCCAGGGGTCATGAAGCAAATGGAGCGCCGTCGCGCTGAAGAGATCAAGCGACTGGCTGAGCTTAAAAAAGAAGCCGAGGCGCAAAAAGAAGCCTTCCTGAAGGTAGGCACCCTCACCATTGCTCAAAAAGCGGGTGAAGAAGACATGCTGTTTGGCAGCGTTACGGCAGCAGATATTGCAGCAGCACTTCAGGAAGCCAGCGGAATTGAAGTGGATCGTCGTCACCTAACGGCACCCGAAATTCGTCATCTAGGCACCTTTACGGCTGAGCTGAAGCTACACCCAGAAGTCTCGGTGGAAGTAACGGTAGAAGTGGTGGCTGACTAACTTAAGGCCAGCGCAACACATCCTAAATTTCCTTGAATAGGGCTGAAAATATAAGAGGGTCATCGGTTCATGGTGTATGAGCTAAGTTTTCAGCCCGAAGTTGAGCATCTCCCCCCCCAAAATGTTGAGGCTGAAGAGCTGATTCTGGGGGGTATTTTGCTGGATGCGGAAGCCATTGGTCGGGTTGCAGATTTGCTCAAGCCCGATGCGTTTTATCTGAGCGCCCATCAAGAGATTTATCGGGCGGCGCTGGCGCTCCATGCCCAGGGTAGCCCCACGGACTTGATGTGCATTACGGCATGGCTGCAAGATCAAAGCCTATTAGATAAGGTGGGCGGTCAGGGCAAGCTCACGCAATTAGTAGACCGCACCGTCAGCGCAGTAAACGTCGATCAGTATGCGGCGCTCATTAAAGACAAGTTTTTGCGTCGTCAGCTCATTAAGGCTGCCAATGAGGTGGTGCATGGCGCTTATGACACCTCCAAAAAGCTAGAGGTGGTGCTAGACCAAGCCGAGCAAAAAATTTTCTCAGTCACGCAAGATCGCGTCCGGCAGGGGCTGACGGCGACGGAAGAAATTTTGGCCAGCACCTTTGCGGAATTAGAGCAGCGATCGCTGGGTGAAGTATTGCCGGGTCTGTCCTGCGGGTTCTACGACCTAGATGCCATGACCCAAGGCTTCCAGCGCTCTGACTTAATTATTGTGGCGGGGCGACCCTCGATGGGTAAAACGGCGCTCTCGGTGCAGATTGCGCGCCAAATTTCAGAAATTCACCGGACGGGTGTGGCGTTGTTTAGTTTAGAAATGTCGAAAGAGCAGCTCGTACAGCGACTGCTTGCCAGCGAGTCGGGCATTGATAGCAACTATTTACGGGCAGGCCGCATCCACGAAACTCAGTGGGAACCCCTCAGCCGCGCGATTGGGACGCTCTCTCAGCTCCCCATCTACATTGATGATTCCCCTAACCCCAGCGTGAATGAGATTCGCTCGAGCGCCCGTCGGCTCCAGGCTGAGCGCCCTGAAGGGTTGGGTCTGATTATGCTGGACTACCTTCAGCTCATGGGTGGTGGCGATGGGACGGAAGGTCGGGTGCAGGAGCTGTCAAAAATTACGCGATCGCTGAAGGGGCTTGCCCGTGAGCTGCATGTGCCTATTATTGCGCTGTCTCAGCTCAGTCGAGGCGTGGAGGCGCGTACCAATAAGCGCCCGCTGATGTCAGACCTTCGGGAATCTGGAGCGATCGAGCAGGATGCTGACTTAATTGTGCTGCTGTACCGCGATGATTATTACAACCCCGATACGCCAGAGAAGGGCGTTTGTGAGCTGATTTTAGCCAAGCATCGAAATGGGCCGGTGGGAACAGTGAAGCTATTGTTTCAGCCTGGGCAAACGAAGTTCTTTAATTTGGCGAAACAGGGTTAGATTGCCACAGTTCAATTTCTGGTTTTTTGTGTAAAAGGCGATCACCGTTGGGTTCTGGGTTAAATGGGTAAGGCGATCAGTCCGTACCGAGCAAACGAATTAGCATTGCTCAATATCTGTTTGAGGGAAATCCATTCCCTTGAACAGCAGTGGCTCGCCGCTGAACTTTGCCAGCGCATAGGCAAAGCAATCGCCATAATTTAGCCCAGCAGCATGCCGCCCCTTGCCATAATGCCGCCATGCTTGTGCAGCAAGATCCATCTGCGCTTGATCAAATGCAACGATGTTTAGCTCGGCTTCATAAACAAAAAGCTCTAGTTCAGCGCGTCCTAGTGTCCCCTTGCGAGACTCTACCACCAGCACACATTCCAGTAATGTAGAAGCGCTAATGAGTCGAGATTGAGCAGCCTCAATTTTTTCAATGAAGCTCGCTCGCTCCGGCTCATCAAATAGAAGTGCGGCGATCGCCGATGTATCAATAACCATTAGGCGGGTAAACCAGACTCATCGTATCTCAGGATCTCGTCGGGACTACGGCGATCGTCGTCGGGCAAGCTGGCGCAACGAAGTGCAATTTCATTTAACCGCTGCCCCAAGGGTCTAGACCTGGGTAGATTGCGACTGGATTTGACCTGCGCTAATGCCTGCTCAACGGCCATCTTGACGGCATTGGTTAAATTCTGCCCCGTCAACTGTGCAAGTTCTTGAGCCATCGCGTGAACCTCAGCGTTTTTAATATTCATTCCCATAAATGATACCTTGGTAGAACTTAGGCTTTATTCTACCATTTGCTTGAGACTCTGGCGTCTCTATGGTCATCGCCAGATGTTGTGCTTGTGAAACTAGGCGATCGCGTTGTCTGGCAGAGGTTTGAGTTGCCAAGCAATCGCTTTGAAGCATTGGGAGGCGACCGTAACGGTCAGTTCAGCATCCGCATCAATAACCAATGGCGTATTTGTTTTGAGTGGCCTGAGGAAGAGGAGTCCCCGTTCAATATTGAGATTGTGGATTATCACTAAAGGAGGAATGTTTTATGACACGTCCAGCAATTCACCCTGGCGAAATTTTAGCGGATGAGCTTGATGAACTGGATACGAGTGCGGCGGCGCTGGCTCGGACGCTTCATGTGCCTACCAATCGCGTTACCCAAATTCTGAAGGGGCAACGCGGCATCACGGCGGATACTGCTCTACGGCTAGGGCAGTGGTTTGGTACTGGCCCTGAGCTATGGCTGAATTTGCAAAAGGCGTATGAGCTGCGTTTGGCTGAGCAGCAGGCTGGAGCAGAAATTCAAACCACAATCAAATGTCGTTTGTTGCCGCAAGAGCCTCAGTCAATGCGCGCTTAGAGGAATAGAGGGTTCTAGAAATATAGATGACATGTGCGTGGTAAGCGATCGCCGATATTGGACAGGGCATAAGGTGGAGCGGCAGCTCGCGGAGAGTCGGAAAGAGAGAGGCGATCGCTTGCCTTTCAGATTGCGGAGATTTGGTAGCGAAGCCTTGAATCCAGAGACCGCCACATTAATGTGGCGTATTTACAGGCGGCAGCTTTTGCGGCACTAGACAATAGCCCATTGCCTTCATGATAGAAATGACATTGCCAAGACGTGGATTACCATCAACGGATAACGCTTTTTGTATGCCTTGCCTGGTCATACCAGTGCTTTGTGCCATATTGCTAACATCTCGAACACGCGCAATAACGCGCAACGCCGCCAGTAAAGATCCGGTGTCATTATCTTCTGTAAAATCTTGAAAAATCTCCATTAGATAATCGTCGATTTCGTCGGGATGATCGCGAAAATACCCCTCCGCGAACTCATCTAGGGTTCTAAGCTTTCTCACGGTTTTTATACTCCTTCCAATAGACTTTAGCGGCCTCAATATCCCGACTTTGACTATCCTTGTCGCCACCATAAAGAATAACGACAATGTTTCCAGCCTCTTCGCCAAAATACACTCGATAACCAGGACCAAAGAATATGCGCAACTCGAAAAGCCCCTCGCCTATCGATTTAACATCTCCGTAATTCCCTTGTTGAACCCGAAATAAACGGCTAATAATTCGCCGTCTGCCTTGCTGGTCGCGCAAGTTGTCTATCCACGTCTGAAACGGTTCACTTCCGTTTTCATCCGCGTAAAAAACAATCTGTTTAGGATTTACGCCTTGAGTCAAAGTCTGTTCTTTCCTCATCTCATACTATAGCCAACTATTGTTGGCAGCTTCAAAATTTGCTGTACCGAAGAGCCAATCTGAGCGCGAGTCAAGCGTTCATCCGCGTCCTCAAGACCCATATCGGTAAAAACATTGCCGCTGCTTTCAACATAGTCATAGGTAAATGTCTCGTTTATAACGATGCTTCTTAACCTAGTTTGACGTATAGTCTGCGCCAGAGCCGTAAGCCCATGCATCTAGCCGCCGCTGCCACTGGAACCGCGATCGCACTGGCAGTTTTTCACTCCAATCTTGTATGAGGGGCTGCATTTTATGTAGTCCACTGTAGGCACCCAATGCCGCAAAATGACCCATCCAGTCCAGCAGCGCCCCAGGGCCAACCTGCTGCAAAATCGTTGGAATCATACCTGGCGACTGTAGCGATACCTGAAGTAGCGTGCGATACAGGGGGCTAAACTGCACCACATCCTGTAAAAAAGGTCGCAATACAGGCTCCCCTAGGGTTTCCATAGATTGAAAGATTCCCGAGAGCAGATCATTAATCTGATTGGGGGCAAGGGTTTGATTAGCCCTCACGCTCATCGCCCGTTGGAATAGCCAAGTGACCGATAAATTAGGCTGGTAAGGTTGTAGTAAGGCCAAATCATTCACAGAAAGCGCATCGCTTTTAAGGGCATCTTCCATCCCTTGGCTTAAGCGCCGCAGATGCCGCAGCATTGCGCCAAACCCACCAAAGCTCAGAGGTGATTGGCAGCCACTGCTGTCACCCACCGCCAGCAGCCGCGCCCAAGGCAGTACCAACGGGCTTTGTCGATAGCTGGGGAATAGGCCAAACATGGCTCTTTGAACATCCAGCTCGGCAATGTCAACGCCTTGGTAGCTGGGCAACGCGTTGAGATATTCCTCAAAAAGCTGTTCTAGGCTGGGCTGCTCCGGCGCAAAGTCTGCGTAGGTAAATAGATAAGTGGTACGCCCGTCCCGCGCAGGGAAGGCTTCCCAGAAGCATTGATGGCCTTGCTCAATGGGCGCTAAAGACACCATGAGGTCGCCCGTGGTTCCAGCTGGGATGCCCTTGGCGCAAGTTCCTACCACCAAACAAACCGCATCCGGCTGCTGACCTGCGCGGGCTTGAGCCACGATGGGCGAAAAATGACCCATCGCATCTATCATTAGCTTTGCGGTAAGGGTCTGGCCTGCCTGAATGCAAACCCCGTCAGGGTGAACGGTCACTGTTTCAAAGGTCGTATGTTCATACAGCCTGCCGCCCTGCTGCAAAAATCGCTGTTTCAGACACTTCAGCAAATAGGCCGGAGCGACCCCTATATTCAAAACATCTTTGACCCAAAACTCTGAGCCACCGTGGAAGGCGATACGGTTGGGATTGAATTCACTGGCGATCGCCCCGTCCAGTTCCGCTTCCGTCAATAGTTCCAGCTCCACCAAAACCTGAAGTTCGTGGCGTGAGGTATTCCATTCCTGCGATCGCCCTTGTAGTTCGCCACGCTCTAGAATTGCCACGCGCCAACCCTTGTGAACCAAGGCTGTACCGAGCAAAATACCGAGGGTACCGCCACAGATAGCAATATCCCAGTCAGTTGCCCCTAACGGGGAAGAATCTTGGAAGACAACTTGAGAGGGTTGAGGGTGCGATCGCCCAAACTTATCCGTTCGCCAATGATGCCAGCGCCGATCTACGGCCTGGAACTGCGGCAGCGGATTACCCGGTATTGTCGAAAGCCAGTCAGCGATTATCGCCATGGTGAGCTTGTTAACTTAATCTTGTTAATCTGAACTTGTCAATCGTCTGAATTGTGTAGCTTTATACCGTTGAAACCTTTGACAAACCTTAATTTGCGGCTCTTGTACAGAAGTGTTAGATTAGGCACGAATGACAAGAGTCAGTCAG
>JBGSVR010000081.1:0-1886 GCA_041752855.1 Thermosynechococcaceae cyanobacterium | reverse complement strand
CTGTTTGGTTTTTGGATCTATAAAACCACCCGTCCCCACAGGCCCAGGAGGATTTTTAAGCTTGCTGTAGGGGTCTCCGCCTTGGGCGACAAACCCAGGCACCACTCGGTGAAACGCAGTACCGTCATAAAATCCGCGCTTTACGAGATCCACAAAATTTCCGGCCGTCATCGGAGCATCCGTGCCGTTCACCTCAATAGTGATGGGCTTGCCCTTCACCGTTAACACAACCGTCGCTTTGCCACTTAGCTTGGGTAGCGCACTGGTCGCGGCTGCCATGGGGCTTTCTGCGCCCCCTAATGCAGGCGCAACAGATGCGCTGACGGTGGCAGATCCGGTGTTAGCAGCAGAAGAGGCAGACTCAGTCGGGTTGCCACAAGAGGTTAGCAATGTCGCAAAAAGGGCGATCGCCACCAAAGGTCGAGCCATGTAGTAATTAACCATAGTCAAAACAATCATCTCGTTCAAAAAAACAAACAGAGGCTAAAGAACAGCAGCAAGTTCTTATAGCCCTTCCATCGGCACACCTGCAAACCGCGCAATTTCTGCGGCCTGATCTTCAATCTGAGAAATCGGCAGCGGCTGCCCAACGCGCGTCAGGGGAATATCACCACGCCCCTTTATTTTGAGGTAGAGCGCACGTTTGGGATTCAGCCCTTCTCGAATGGCAACGCGCACAGACTGAACATCGCTGAGGCGACAGGTAAACTCTACAACACGGTTTTTGCCAGGATAGCCGCGCCTAAAAATTTTAGCCTGACCTGCTTCGCGATCAAACTCGTTGTAACCACCGCCCACATCCCAAATCACCGTCAGCCAGAGATAGATTGCCAGCAGCGTGCCCGCAACGCCATAAAAACCCATCGCAAGCCCTTGGGGCACAAAGATGAGGTCAACGGCATTTCCAATCGGCAAAAAGTTGACTTTGAAGTAGCTAGACAAGCCTGCCAGCAAAAAACCACCCCCACCAATGGAAATGATGGTTGCCCACCAATAGTTGCTAAAGCGCCTAGCACCCAGCACGTCGTAGCGTAAAACGGTTTTGTCTTGAGCAACTTGAGCAGCCATAAAACACTTAACGAGAAAACACTTAACGAGCTGATATCAAAATATCTTTGCCTCTCAGTATAAGTTGCTAGCAGTGCAGATACCGCAAAATGTTGCGCATCGCATCCAACGCAAACAATATCGGCTTCAGGCTTACCTAAAAGTTAGCGAAAGATGCCCAACTACATTTCATCCCCATCAAATCTGAGTGCCAATACCTGATTGCCCAGAAATTATTTTACATTTCTTCACAATCCTAAAGAATGAATTAAGCGCAATGCGTCCGTTGACGGTGAGTTCGTTTTCTTTTATTGCTTGTAGAGTAAAGCTTTCAGGGATTTCTAGGCGCTAAATCAGGGATATTGAAAATCAGCTTATGGCCTTGCTTAACAGACTCATAACTTGATATTTCGTAAGAATTCCGTTATCTAATGGTTAAGTAACTCAATCATATTGGCTGCTCCATCTCTGAAAAGTGCGCAGACTGGGTTTGCTTAGAGAGAGACAGGCTTTTGGTTGCCTATCTTTTTCAACACCGTTCCCAGGCGACGCTGTAGCCTTTACAGTAGGTAGAAGGATCTATTGGCACTCTGGAATTTCATTAAGCTTTCAGAGCTTTGTGGTTTTGCTAGCTGCTGGATCTAGATTGCCAGGGTCTCTCATTTTTGATAGATCCCTAATGGAATCAAAATTAATTGATGGCCTTGCGGCGTTTTATTTGAAGCAAGAGGGTTTAGTTCCATGACCATAGCAATGGGGCGCGTGCCAGAGAGAGGCGTCTTCGACGTCATTGATGACTGGCTCAAGCGCGATCGCTTCGTATTCGTGGGCTGGTCTGG
>JBGSVR010000080.1:0-4020 GCA_041752855.1 Thermosynechococcaceae cyanobacterium | reverse complement strand
GGCTAATCGCTTGAAGAATCTCTTCAGGTCTAATCTTTGGGGAAGTTAAGCTTAATTCTTTGAGTTGCACAGGCACATAGGTTTATCTGACGACAATTGCTAATTTACGCTGCTATGGGCTTAACCGAACAGTATTGGGATCAGCCGCCGCAAAGCAACCGCCAACTTCTGCCAGCATGAGTTGAGCGATCGCACGGCACCGCAAGCATTCGTTCAGCCAGGGCTAAGCATTGGAGAGGGCGATCATGCTTAGGTTCGGCGGTGTGGTAGCAAGCGAAGCTATCGGCATGAGGGCACCCGCTTTTGTGGTCGCGAATCGACAGCCCTGGTTTTGGAGATCGCCCCGCTACAGCAATGCGATCTCCATCACCCCAGCCATTACCCGCCCAAGCCTATGCAAGTCTGCGGCATAGCGGCGAGTAGGTGCCTTCTCCCTGCGTTGGGAATGTTGCTGGAAGTGGGGTTTGGCGAGAGGCTTTTGCTTGAGCGGAAGATTTGGCATGGTTTAGCGTGTGGCAACCCTCGTGCGCAGCCGAATTGCATCAAAAGTTTGCTTTTGCAAAATAGCTCCATTCTCAAACACCACTTCAAGCTCGTCAATTTGCGCTGTTTGAGCCGTTTGCCCAACGGTTTGATACCCTTCTTCTATCTTAATAAGCGCCAGTCGTCCCCGCTTACTGGCCTTGCCTGGATCAGTGATGGGATCTTTGTAAACGGAGATCGCCTCCCCTGCCACCGTCACCTCACTGCACTTGATGGCTAACTGTTGGGTATCGCGGTTTAGCTTTTGGAGTAAAGCGCCACCCATCCCAAAGGCCACATTAGTTGCGCTAAAGCCCAGCCGCTCAATACTGTCAAGGATTTCAGAAATGCTGTCTTCATTCACACCATCCCCCTGAATGACGCGCACATGGTTCAGCACCTTATAGCCCTTGCCGTTGAGGGTACTACCAAAGCGAGCATCCAACCGCTGTAAAACCTTCCCGACAATCTCCACAGGATTGCCAGAATCAGGGCGGATGATCACCGTTGCGCCAGAATCTATGACCGCTTGACGGAGGAGATCGCCCCATAGATGATCCACCGCATTCCACAGATCGTAAGAATCTGAAACCACTGCCACTAGGGCACCTGGCTTTGCAAACTGATCCAGCATATTTTGATAGGCTTGTGCCTCGCCCTCTCGTCCCCAGGCTGTAATGGTGGAATGTTCAGCAGCAGGGATAGAGTACGCCGCCATTGAGTGATGGTAGTAGTGATTGGCTATAGTACGCCCTGCACCGTATCCGAGCCGCTAAAGTTGACCAAGTGCGCCATGCCGCCAATGCCAGACGTTTCACAGCTTGATACGCCACGGGCACCAAAGTCATGAAGTTTGAACGCAATTTCGGCGTCGGGTTCGTCAGCAGTTTCTACCAAGGTTTTGTAAATGCGCTGTTTCAGGTGCCAGCTTTGGGTCGCCACCGTGGTTGGATACCAAACGCGCAGCAGCAGCGTTTCCAGCCAAGAGACGAGCCAAAAGGTTTTGGGGTCGGTTGATTCAATTGTCATCAGCACGTTATGAATGGGTACGACGCTCCCTTCAGGGACAGCCTTAATTCGCACAGGTAGACGACCTTTGAGATCTTCCGCAATATAGCGCCAGCCGTCGGTATTGAACGGAACGCCATGAGCTGAAAAAAAAGCTGCCGCTTCTTCTACCATCCAGGGTTCGATGGGGTAGGCAAGATACTGCTTAAGAATGTACTGCAACCCAAAAAAGACCGTGACGGGATACTTGCCCCCTCGGCTCTCAAGGTAGGAATACATTGCTGTGGTGTGGGGCGGATATTGCAGCCAGTGGCTGGCTTTATAGGAATCGACATCCAGAATGAGGTTGTAGCGCATCAGGGTAAATCTCCACAATGATGATGAAGCCATCAAGCGATCTCGATGGCAAGAAATGAACAAAGACTGGAGGGTTAGCGACTCATACCCTTCAGAAAAAATTGCGTTGAGTGACGACGGTGAAGGGATAGCCCTAAACCTTACTGACAAAGTGCTGAATAATTTGAAAGTGATCTTCGTAGATTTGATCTTCGTGGGCATACAAATCTGCAAGAGATATCCACCAAGCTTTCTCGGCATCATCGCTGCCTTTCACAGGCGGTAGTTCCCCAGCCTTAAGCTGAAGAAAATACGCATGGGTAATAGTGCGCCCTCGAAGAGATCTCCCAGGATTATCAAAAACATGACTATCCACAATTGAGCCGCGCAAAACGGGCAACGGCACCTTGAGTCGGGTTTCTTCCTTTAGCTCCCGCAGCATTCCTTCCACGAGAGTTTCGCCTTGCTTCACAAAGCCGCCTGGTAATGCAATGAGTCCAAGTCCTGGCTTTGCCTTACGACGTACCACCAGCACATGCCCCGACTGCACTACCACCGCATCGGTCGTCACAAAAATGGGTGGATAGGGGGCAGATGCCCAAGCGGCTTGGTATGCCTGAATAAACTGATACTCGTCGCACAGTGATTGATAGCGATCGCCCGTCTGAAACGTCTCGAGAAACTGGGCAATCCCTGGCGGAACAACCTGGCGATAGCCTTCATCCCCACCCTTAAAGTAGGCATACCGAATATCTGTCGAGTTTAAGGCTTGATAGTGACCCGTCTCAAGACAGTCCCATTGGGGAAACAGGTCTAAATAGTAAGACGAAGCATCTTTACGATGCCCCAGAACTACCACATCAGAGGAACCCTGAGTGATTTCAAAAACGCTTTGCTGAACTGCCGCCAGCCACAGATTATCGCTGTACAGCCAGTCTCGAATGGGCAAAAAATGTACTCGGTTTAGGTCGTCTGCGCTCAGGCAAGACCGGATCATTTCAATGCGTTCGTCAGAAGTCCAAGGATTGCGAATGTCTGGAGCTGCCCTGTGACTACCCAGGATTAAGATAATTTGCTCTGCTTTATCGAGGGCAAGCTTGAGCGTTTGTAGATGGCCTATGTGGAACGGTTGGAACCTACCGATGTAGATCCCAAATTGGTATTCTTTTGTCATCACAGACTCCCTGGATGTGTAAAATCCTCTCTCCGAGGATTAGCCCGATTATAGCCTTAGCCCTTTTGAAAATGTCAAGACATTGGTTTGCGATAGGTCTATGCTATTGCCTTGACTAAGGTGCAAGATCATGTTTTAGCAAAACGAGGGGGGAGGCGATTACCCTCTTCCGTCTCAACTCAGGCACAGCTACAGTCAACGAACGTTTGCGGCTTGCTGGCGATCGCTCAAGCCCATGCAAATCTGCTGCATTGCGGCGAGTGGTTGCTGTTTCCCTATGTTGGGAACTGTTGCCGGAAGCTGTTCTTTAGCCTGTAGCAGGTTAGCGCGAGGGCTTTGGGTTGGGCTTTGTTGTCGAGGCAGTCGGGAACATAGGGATTAGATGTGACTTCAGGATATGGAGAAATCTGTAATATCAGACATTTCGTAGTAGCCAAACATTCTCTTTTGCCAAATATTTTCCTTTTAACCCACCAGATACATCTGCGCTTAGAATGAGAGTTAAATTATAACTGCCACTATAATGTTTATCTATTTCCTTATCACTAATTGAGAACGGAGGCCCTTCCATTAGTGTTTGGTCATACTCAAAACAAATGAGTAACTGTGGCGCTTTATTTGTAATCTTCATTAAGTGTGCCGTATAACGATGGCGCATTTCTTCAGGAAGCGCAACTAAAGCAGCTCTGTCATAAATAGCATCGACTGAGCCAATCATTTTGTTAGATAAGCAGAAAATATTGCCTACAAAAATATCGAGATTTGTTGCACTGTAGTGCTTTATTTGATCGACTTCTAAAATTTGGGGTTCTATTCCAAGCTCTATAAATAGCTGCTCAATCTAAGTACAGGACAAAAAGCTTGAAAATGTTGTGAGGATGGGGTTTCATCAGAATTACGAAGTCCATGAGAAACCCCATGAGTCAATATAGCGAATTAAGGAAAGCCCTCCAACCCCATCTGGGATGGAATAAAGCCAG
>JBGSVR010000079.1:0-6420 GCA_041752855.1 Thermosynechococcaceae cyanobacterium | reverse complement strand
CTGGCTTTATTCCATCCCAGATGGGGTTGGAGGGCTTTCCTTAATTCGCTATATTGACTCATGGGGTTTCTCATGGATTTCGTAATTCTGATGAAACCCCATCCTCACAACATTTTCAAGCTTTTTGTCCTGTACTTAGATTGTGTAGAGGCGGCAGATATTCTTCAATCACACATAGAATACGAAGTGTAATGTGCCTTGCGGCGCAATCAATAACAGCCTATTCGTGCCAGAAATTCAGACCGAACATCTGTTTTCAAGGGATTTATGTCTTCCTTTTGGTCTATTGAAGAATCTGTCCAATGTGGTTTCTCAGTATTCTTTGATCGGAGTAGGCTTAGCTCATGGTCAAAATTCTCCGAATTTGAAATAGATATGAAGGCTATAGTCCCCTATTAGATAAGCTTTCAGGGTTGATTGTGAAACTCCTGACGGAAGTTAACTAATATCAACCCAGGCAAAATCTAAATTATTTACAACAGTGCTGAAGTGAATAATTCGGCAATCCGTACTTCACTCTATAAAATAAGGTAAGTTATAATATCCTTAGCACTGACGTCATTTTTACTGAATCTTAAGAAAACTTTATCGAGCAGCGCTAGAGAAATAACGAACTTTTTCTTTGCTAGCGTCTAGCTCAAGGAGAGAGATGATGAGAATTGCTCAAGTTGCGCCCCTATGGGAAAGTGTTCCCCCTCCTGCCTACGGCGGAATTGAATTGGTCGTGGGTTTACTAACCGATGAACTGGTGAATCGGGGTCATGATGTGACGCTGTTTGCCTCTGGAGATTCTACGACTGAGGCCAAGCTGTCTTCTATTCACCCCAGGGCTTTACGCCTTGATGCGGCGGTTAAAGAATACAGCGTTTATGAAGCGCTTCAGCTGAGTCATGTCTATCAGCGCGCTGCGGAGTTTGACATTATTCACTCGCACATGGGGTTTGCTGCGCTGCCCTATGCAAAATTGATTAAAACCCCGACCGTGCATACACTGCACGGTATTTTTACGCCTGATAGCGCCAAGCTCTTTCACCATGCTAAAGAGCAACCTTACGTGAGTATTTCTAATTCCCAGGTTGACTCGCAGCTTGGTCTCAACTGTGTGGCGACGGTTTACAACGCCATTGATGTTGATCGCCATCGGTTTTTCCCAACGGCAGATGAGCCGCCCTATCTCGCGTTTTTGGGCAGAATGTCGCAAGAGAAGGGGCCGCATCATGCGATCGCCATTGCTAAAGCGGTAGGGCTACCCCTCAAAATGGCCGGGAAAGTAGATCCGGTGGACGAGGAATTTTTTGAGCGTGAGATTAAGCCACACATTGATGGTCGCCAGATTCAGTTTTTGGGTGAGGCAAAACACGTTCAGAAAAATGAGCTGATGGGACGGGCGATCGCCACCCTATTCCCCATTACCTGGCGCGAACCGTTCGGCTTGGTCATGATTGAGTCTATGGCAGCGGGTACGCCTGTCGTTGCTATGCGTCTTGGCTCCACGCCAGAGGTGATTTCCCACGGCAAGACAGGCTACTTGTGCGACACCGTTGAAGAATGTGTCCAGGCTGTTAGAGACATTGACAAGATTAATCGGGTGGCCTGTCGTGACCACGTTACGGCTCGCTTTAGCGTCACGCAGATGACCGATGGCTACGAAGCCGTATACCGCCAGTTGGCTTCTAGTGTTGCCTCTAAAAATGGTCATAGCCGCACCCCTGTTTTGTTGACCAGTCATTAATGAGTTCAAGGAGCCGTCAGGCTCAGGCACAAGCCAAATTCTAGTCGTTAAGCAATGAAGTGAAGCAACGGAACCGAATGTTATGCAAACAACATTAATAGGCCACAGCTCCAGACTTGAAAGTCCAAAATCAAAAACTTCTTCCTTCGCCATCTCGCGGCGCTCGATTCCATCCCGTCAGTCGATCGCCCTGATTTCTGAGCATGGTGATCCTGCTGCCGATATTGGTCGAGAAGAAGCGGGTGGGCAAAACGTCTACGTTCGCGAAGTCGGCGAAGCCCTCGCGCGTTTAGGGTGGCAGGTGGACATGTTTACGCGCAAGACGCGACCAGATGATGCCGTGATTGTGCAGCACACCCCCCATTGCCGCACCATTCGCCTGAGTGCTGGCCCCGAACACTTTGTGCCGCGCGATGAGCTGTTTCAGTACATGCCAGAGTTTGTAGAATCGCTGCTGAAGTTTCAGGCAAAAGATGGCGGCAACTACCCTCTAGTGCATACCAACTACTGGATGTCTGGCTGGGTGGGGCTTCAGCTTAAGCAGGTAAGCAACATCCAGCTTGTGCATACCTATCATTCTTTGGGTGCAATTAAGTATCAAACTTTAGCGCGGCCTCCCATTGCCCACACTCGTCTTGCCACAGAACAGCAGATTCTAGAGCAGGCAACCTGCGTGGTGGCGACTAGCCCTCAAGAGCAAGAGCATCTGCGATCGCTAGTGTCAAAGGGCGGCTATGTAGAGGTTATTCCCTGTGGAACAGATGTAGAAACGTTTCACCTCATGCCTCAAGCCGATGCGAGATCAACCTTAGGGTTTGACGCAGATGAAAAAGTAGTCGTCTACGTGGGGCGCTTTGACCCGCGTAAGGGCATTGAAACCCTAGTCAGGGCTTTTGCTCAACTGTATGACAAAACCGAAGATGCGCTTAAAGCAACACTCCGGCTTGTCATTGTGGGGGGCTGTCAGCCTGGTCAAGCCGATGCCAATGAGCGATCGCGCATTGAGGCGCTGGTTGCAGAACTAGGCATTGCTGACAACACAACGTTTGCGGGTCAGGTGGGTCATGACCGTCTGCCGCTGTACTACACCGCTGCGGATGTTTGCGTCATTCCCAGTCACTATGAGCCGTTTGGTCTGGTTGCCATTGAGGCGATGGCTTGCGGTACGCCTGTGATTGCCTCCAACGTAGGCGGTCTAAAGTTTACGGTGGTTCCTGAAGAAACAGGTTTATTAGTCACCCCCCAAGATGTGCAGGGGTTTGCCGCAGCGATGGAGCAGGTTTTAACCCAGTCTCGCTGGTCGGCTCAAGTCAGAACGCAGGCCACCACCTGGGTACAGGAAAACTTTAGCTGGACGGGCGTTGCAGCACAGCTCAGCGATTTGTATCGTCGGCTGTTAGTGGGGTCGCTGATGGAACAGCCCATTCACGTTTTAGCAGAACCCCGTACTGCGCGATCGCCTCTCCGGTTATCGGCTTAAAGCAGTGGCTGGAGCGTTAGACGAACTGAAAACGGCTTTTTCTCACGCTCAAGGCGGAGCGTGACAGTCTGTCCAGGTTGACTGAGTTGCTGCCGAATTTTCACTAGGGTTTGTGTTGAGACTGGAATGCCGTTAATCTGCACAAGCCGATCGCCGATTTTCACACCTGCCGCAAAAGCAGGTGTGTTTTTTGTAACTGCGCCCACGCGATATTGATTAAGCCGTGAGCCAGTCGCCTCTAGCCATAGCCCACTGAGGTCATAGTCGTAGGGGATCTGTGGGCGGGGTTCTAAAATAAGCTGACGATGGGGATAGTCTAAAATCACCTTAAACTGTCGCAAAATCTGATTGCCAATGGTGCCAGAGAGGCGACCGCAGTCTTCTCCTTTGGCTCTACCCAGAATTGCGGTGGGCTGCTTTAGCACCGTTGACCCAATCGCTAAGCTTTGCACCCGTGCCAACACAATTTCGTCCGCGCCCTGAATAGTGGCTAGGTTTCGCCGTAGGGTGCGCGGGGCGGCTGCAATCAGCCGCTGATCTATGCCACAAGCTGCCGTTAACGAGAGCGCTGCATTACTGCCCAGATCAATCAAGAGCTTGCTGGGCAGGGCTGGGTAGCCGTAGGGCGTAATGGTGGCGTTAATGTAGGGGCGATCGCCCTCTATCACCAAGGGAATACGCTGCCCATTACCCTGGTATTGATAGGTTTGGGGACGGTGAAGCTGGAGGGTTTGACGCTGGTAGTCTAGCTCAACGACCAACTGCTCAAAGAGTTCGTAGCCGATGATGCCGCTGACCGCCCGTCCAAAATACTGCTCTAACCCGTTGACCTCAGCTTGGGGAATAACCACAGCGGTTGGATCCTTTAGCGTTAACGAGCCGCCTAACTGAAGGAAGAGATTAGGGACATAGGCCGTTGGAATCGTTTTGGATCTGCCCGGGATATTGACTTTACCTTGCGATTGAAGCCCCAGAATTTTTACTTGAGATTCACTGATAAAGACATCAGCGGCTCCGCTGTCTAAAATCAGGTCTTTTGTAGAAAGACCGTTGACTTTGCCCTGAAGATAAAGATGCCCGCCGTAATCCTCCACTGGCAGGCTGACAACGGCATTGCCTGTCATGGAAATCTGGGCGTGGAGCGGCTTAGTGATGTGGCGATCGCGAATCCAAAGCCCCAACCCTAAGGAGCCTGCCGTAAGCATTAAAAATAAGCCAACCTGAAGCTTCACAACCTGCCGCCTTAAACATCGCCCCCATTATGCACTACAAACTTTCTATCAGTGATGACGATCACAAATAAGGGTTAGACCGTATCACATCTGAGCGTTGACTTTGATTGCATACTAAGGGTGATCTTTGGGGCAAACCCATAGCACTTTATAGTGCTGAAGGCTCCAAAGATGGTCTGTGTCTAACACTCATTGATCCGAAAGGAATTTCAAATCATGAAGCGCATTTTCTATATCGCTGCTGCCGCCACCATTTGCACCACGCTCGGAATGGTTCGGATTGCTCAAGGTGCTGACCCCAGAGACATACAGCGCCTTAAACAAACGGGGGAATGTGAACGATGCAACCTTGTAGGGGCAGATTTGCGCAATGCCAACCTTAGAGATGCCAAGCTTAAGGATGCTAACTTAGAGGCCGCAAACCTATCGGGGGCAAATTTGCAAAACGCTAACTTTAAACGCGCCAACCTCCGCGCCGTCAACTTTAGAAATGCCATCATCCAAGATACAGACTTCTCTGAAGCCAACCTAAAGGACGCAATGATTGACTACCAAGAACTAGAGCGCGGAGACGCGAAGGTTTGCAATGCAGTCATGCCCAATGGCACACAGAAAAAGACAAACGTTGAGGGCTTCTTTGGCTTTGGCGGATGCCGAAGCTAAAGAAAAAGTTGAGAGATGAGAAATCAACAATAGTTTTATGCACCGTGCTGTTCTTGTAATTTTATCCCTTGTTAAGTTAATTTATAGGGATAAATTTGTCGTTGAGTGTGTGACTTCACTATCATTTATTAACGAAGCCGTTTTCTTTCATAGGACTGACGCAACCTGAGTGATTTTTATCAAGCCTTATACCCCTGGATTCAAGATCAATGGAAAATCTTAAAAGTGATGTGTCAAGCAGCGTCCTTCCAAGTTTTCCTAAAACAGCGTTTAAGGTTGTGGCGCTGGCAGCTTCAGCAGGTGGCCTAAACGCATTAACGCATATCCTTACAGAGTTGCCAAAGAACTTTCCAGTGGCGCTGGTAGTTGTACAACATCTCTCCCCAAAACATCACTCTCTGTTGGCGGATATTTTGAGTCGTGCAACATCTTTACAGGTTAAGCAGGCGGAGGAAGGAGATCAATTAGAAGCAGGGAAGGTATACACCGCATCCCCCGACCATCACTTAATTGTGACTTTGGATAAAACCCTGAAATTAACGCAATCCGAACAGGTTCATTTTCTGCGTCCTTCCGCAGACCTGTTATTTGAGTCTGTGGCTGCTGCCTACAAAGACCAGGCGATCGCAGTTGTCTTAAGTGGGACAGGAAATGATGGAGCCAAGGGCGTTGAGGCAATTCATCAGATGCGTGGCATTATTATTGCCCAAGATGAAGAAACCTCAGATTTTTTCGGGATGCCCAGTGCCGCCATCGAAACTGGGTTCGTCGATTTTGTTCTACCTTTATCTAAAATTCCCGATAGGCTGATCTCTTTAATCTGTCAGAAATAAAGTGTAATAAAATGGATTTTCGTATATCTTCTCTGTTTGATGATGTAATTATTAGACATCTCCAGAAACTGTAGCCTATATTTAACAAGGCTTTGCGCTTTTCACCAAAAGGGTGCCCACTGGCTTAAGCCCCTATTCTTCGTTCAAAGAAAGGGATTACTTTTAATAAACCTAATAAGTTCATCAGGTGGTAATGGGCGACTAAAATAATAGCCCTGAATTTCGTCACATCCATTAACACGAAGAAAATCCAGTTGTTTTTTAGTTTCCACACCCTCAGCAATCACATTGAGTTGAAACTGATGTCCTAGGCCAATAATAGAGCGGACAATGGCATTATCATTTTCATCTATTTCAATATCACGGACAAACGACTGGTCAATTTTAAGTTGATTTACAGGCAGTTTTTTTAAATAGCTGAGGTTAGAAAAGCCAGTACCGAAGTCATCTATCGCTAACCGAACACCCAGCTTACTCATG
>JBGSVR010000078.1:0-9195 GCA_041752855.1 Thermosynechococcaceae cyanobacterium | reverse complement strand
CGCAGCCCTCCTGATTGTTCCAAGCCTGGGACGCATTTTCTTGCCGGAGTTTCAAGAGCAAACTTTAGTTAATACCTTGTCTCTCTATCCAGGCTCTTCCTTAAACGCAACGGATCGCGCGGCCTACGTGATAGAAGACGTGCTGAAGAACGATCCGCTTTTTGAATACGTGCAGGTTCGTTCTGGAAGAGCGCTAGGGGATGGCGATGCGGCGGGCGTAAACCTCGCCCATATAGACATCGGCATTAGTGATGAAGGCATGAAGCAGCGCGACCAAACCTTAGAGCGCTTAAGAACAGAATTCAACAAAATTCCGGGTGCTGCACCGAGCGTTGGGGGCTTTATTACTCATCGCATGGATGAAGTGCTGTCTGGCGTTAGAAGTGCGATCGCCGTCAAAATTTTTGGCTCCGATTTAACACAGCTCAGAACCATTGGGCAACAGGTCGAAGCTCAAATGAAAACCGTAGAGGGCATTGTAGATTTACAGCTCGAACCCCAGATTCCCATTCCGCAAATTCAAATTAAATTTGATCGCGCAGCGGCGAGTCGCTATGGTCTGACGGTAGGGGCACTCTCTGACACCGTAGAGACAGCCCTCAATGGGCGCGTTGTGTCTCAGGTCTTAGAAAATCAGCAAACCTTCGATTTACTGGTTTGGCTGAAGCCCGAGGCTCGCAATAGCCTAGAGACAATCCAGAACTTGCTCGTCGATAGACCCAATGGCGAAAAAATACCCCTTGCTCAAGTCGCCCAAATTGTTAGCGGCACAGGTCCCAACACCATTAACAGAGAGAAAGTCTCACGTTTAATCGTGGTAGCGGCAAATGCAAAAGGGCGAGACATGCGTTCGATGATGACCGAGATGCAGTCCAAAATTAAGCAAAATGTGCCACTACCCGCAGGCTATTACATTCAGTACGGCGGACAGTTTGAAGCCGAGGAACGCGCCACTCAAAGCATTTTGATGTTTAGTGCGATCGCCTTGGTTGCCATCACAATTCTGATGTACTTGCTGGTGAAATCAATTCCTTCCACCCTTGCGATTATGATTAACCTGCCAATTGGTCTAGTCGGCGGGTTAATTGCGGTTGCGCTAACCGGCGGTGTGCTGTCGGTTGCGTCCCTAGTCGGGTTTGTCACACTTTTTGGTGTTGCCACGCGAAATGGTCTGTTGCTTGTAGACAACTACAACACCAAATTTGCGGAGGGAATGGCGTTAAAAGAGCTGCTGATCAAAGGCTCAGTGGAGCGGTTGAATGCCATTCTAATGACGGCCTTCACTTCGGCGCTGGGCTTAGCACCCCTGGCGTTCTTTGGCGGGTCAGGGAAGGAAATTCTTCAGCCCTTATCCATTGTCGTTTTAGGCGGCTTGTTTAGTTCAACCGCGCTCACGCTGCTTGTGATTCCTGCCCTATATTCTCGCTTTGGCAATTACTTATTTTCAAAAGCAAGATTGCCCGTCAGCAATAACGGCAAGCTTAGCGAGATTACTCTAGGAAAGGTTCAAAATGTTTAATTTTTTGCTGAATGGTAAAACCTAGCATTACAGCAGTTATTTATCCGTTTTAATCGTTGTTTCTTGTAAGGAGCTAACCTATGAAAGCCTTAAAGTTCTTCTTGATCGGTGTCAGCAGTCTAGGACTTCTGTTCTTAGGAGCCTGTAGCAGCGGTAATGAAACGGCTAGTAATGCACCCAGCTCAGTAACGCCTGATGCTGCTGCCAAATCACCAGAAAGTCGCTCTAAAGCATCAGAAAGATCTGAAGATCACCCCAAAGTCTCTAAAGGTGGACAAGTTATTGAGTCTGGGCCTTATCATCTAGAGTTTGTTCCTGAAAAAGAAGCAGGTGGAACCCACTTAGACTTCTATCTCCAAAAAGGAGATACCCATGCAGCTATTCCTGACGCAAAAGTAACGGCTCAAGTTCAGCTCCCAGACGGAACTCAAAAATCTCTCGATCTTAAATATGATACGGAGGGAAAGCATTATGCCGTCATGTTCCCTGGTTCAGCGGCTGGAGAATATAAGGTTGCGATTCTCTCTGATATCAAGGGAGAAAAGGTCAATGGTCGATTTAGTTTTGAGCAGTAGATTGCGTGTGATTTTGATTAAATCTCAGATTTTTAAGTAGGCAGACTGAATTAACTATGAAACGGGTTTCAGCTTCGCTCAACCCTCAATTCCCGTCTTGGCGCGGGTTGAGGCTTCGACGGTGAGCGCTCAGCCGAACCGCGAAGTCGAAACCCAAACCCCATCGGTAATTTAATTATGCCCATCTATTTAGCTAGCCAGTAAAAACTATTATTTTTCTATGCGAATTCTGCTTGTTGAAGATGAACCTGATTTAGGCGAAGCGATTCAGCGCAGTTTGAGTCATGAAAAGTATGTGGTCGATTGGGTGCAAAATGGCGAAAAAGCCTGGAATTATCTAGATAATTTCCAAGTTCACTACACGGTCGCCATCTTAGACTGGCTTCTGCCAGGTTTATCTGGGGTTGAGCTATGCCAACGCCTGCGATCGCAAAAAAACGCGCTCCCTGTTTTAATGCTCACCGCAAAAGACAGCATGGAAGATAGGGTCACTGGCCTGGATGCAGGTGCAGACGATTACCTCGTCAAACCCTTTGGCATGGCAGAACTAAAGGCGCGAATTAGGGCATTACAGCGGCGATCGCAGTCTCTACAGCCCCAACAGATCCAGATCGGGAACTTGTGTTTAGACTACGCCACCGCAACCGTTTCAGCTCAGGAGGGGCAGGCAACAAAACAGGCAATTTCGCTAACGGCAAAAGAATTTCAGCTTCTAGAATATTTCATGAAGCATCCCAATCAAATTCTGACCCGCGACCAGCTTATGAACCAAGTTTGGGATGCTGAGGCAGACCCCATCAGTAATGTTGTCCCCGCCCAAATGCGGCTTTTGCGGCGCAAACTAGCAGAGCATGGCTACGATGACGTGCTAGAAACCGTCTATGGTCTAGGGTATCGGTTAAATCTCAGTCATGCGTCGTAATTCCCTGTTTAACCACACCCGCTGGCGGCTTATGGCATGGTACGTCGGCGTGATGGGCGTAATTCTGAGCTTAGGCGCATGTACCTTCTATCAAATGTTGCGCCAGGCGCACTGGCACGCTATTTATCAAGAACTAGAGTCTTTGACTGGGACGCTGCATGATGGCCTTGAGCCTATCCTCAAACAGCCTAACCGCCTAGAACCAGCCGTTGAGCAGCTATTGCCAGGGCTGTGCCCTATTGAAAAAGACTGTTTGCCGCACCGCCATTCATCGCAGCGCCACATTTTAGGGACGGCTCAGCAAGAAGGCTACTATATTCGGCTGACCGATCAAGCAGGACAGCTTTTAGCAACGGTGGGAGAACCGCCGATTGAACTCCCTCGCGGCAACGTTACTGAACAATGGCAAACGCTCCAAGACCCACAGGGACATCGCTATCATCAAATTTCGATACTGCTGAAGACCGCCAATAAAGAGGCGTGGGGCTATCTTCAGATTGGGCGATCGCTCCAAGAATTCGACATGTTTTTAGCCAACACGCGATTGACCCTACTGCTGGGTCTACCCGCAATTATGCTGTTGGTCAGTGGTGCAAGTTGGTGGCTTGCAGGCTTAGCCATGCGTCCGGTTTATCAGTCCTATCAAAAAATTCAGCAGTTTACCGCCGATGCAGCCCACGAGCTGCGAACCCCCTTAGCCGCCACCAGAGCCACCGTAGAGTCAGTGCTAGAAATAGAAGATATTTCTGGATCCGAAGCTCGAAAAACGCTACAGGCCATTGAGCGCCAAAACAACCGACTGTCTCAACTGGTGCAAGATTTACTGTTGCTGTCTCGCATGGATGTGCAAAATCAGCCATTGCAGCGCCATAACTGCTGCTTAAATACGCTGATTAAAGATGCGGTAGATGAGTTTGAAGGTCTGGCGCTCGCCGCTGACCTTACCCTAACGATTGAAATGCCGATTCACGAAACGCTTCGGGTTTTGGGAGATGAAGAACAGCTCTATCGAGTGGTGGCAAATTTGGTTGTCAATGCGATTCAGTACACGCCCCCCAAAGGGAACGTAACGATTCGGCTTAACCGAGAGGAGCGTTACGCCTTAATTCAGGTTTTAGATACAGGTATCGGCATTGCCGCTCAAGAACAGGAAAGGATTTTTGATCGCTTTTATCGGGTGAATAGCGATCGCGCTCGAATTACGGGTGGCTCAGGGTTGGGGCTGGCAATTGCAATGGCGATCGCCCACGCCCATCAAGGTACTATCCAAGTTCAAAGTAAGTTTGGGCAGGGGAGTATTTTTAGCGTTACATTGCCTGTCGCTGTCATCTCATGAGAGTAGATAACGATCGCCTAGATAGTTCAGCGTCATTGAATTAAACCAAAACCCCTGCCATCTCTTGAATTCGAGTTGACCAAGCCTGAGCTAACGTTGAGATTTCAAGACGATCAGAATCACTTGTCCAGATCCCTGTCCACTGAATATGCCATTGAGAAAGTTGACGCTGCATTTGAGCCAGTTCAAACGCACTGTCAATATCTAAATCAATTGCCGTGAGTTCAAGAAATACTTTATTTTGCCGAATAATCACGAATACATCTTCAGCATTAGCGATATCTAAACTAAGAGATGCTATCTTTGTGAAATTCTGTGCCAGTCGTTCTAAGCGAATAGATAAACGCTCACATCGAAACCGAATCTCTTCCTCGTTCCAGTTATTCATAAGCTCCCTAGTAACCTGTGGACAGTCTGTTTGACCCGCTCACGAATCATGAGGTCGAGAATCTGCATCGACCTATTTTGATGTGGACGAAGATTGACCATGGATTCATAAACAATTTCTTGAGAATCTGGGTTCCAGCTTGCCCCCCCAAAGATCTTCTTGTAGGCTTCCGTAATTGAGCAAAATCGCTTCGCAATCAGAGTGCATTTCGCCTCCCCCTGCTAAAATCTGACGGCGAATATCTACAACTGTCTTAATATAAAAGCGATTGGCTTGAAGCATCTCTGTCACTTGTTTAGGCGTTGCAGGTTCATGCAAAATATGAATAATCAACCCTGAAACCTCGCTCAACAAGCATTTCTAATGTAACAGAGAACAAGCTTGGATTTTTGAGCGATTGTATCAGGTGAATCGCGCTCGAATTACGGGTGGCTCAGGGTTGGGGCTGGCAATTGCAATGGCGATCGCCCAAGCCCATCAGGGGAATATTCAGGTACAAAGTACGATCAGCAAAGGCAGCACCTTTACGGTAAGACTGCCGATAACGTTTGCTAAGCTATCAATTCAGAATGATATATTACGTCTCGCGGCCTGCAAGGTTTTTCTGCCAGAGCTGCGCTAGCGTTTTCTGTACATCATCAAAATCATTCCAGGAATGGTACGAGACATTGCGATCGCCCAAATACTGAGCCAGGCGATCGCGCGCAAACACCACATCACCCGTTAAGGCCATCTTGAGATCCGTCACCGAATCGCCAATGACGATGGTTTGCTGGGCAGGATAGCGCCGCATAATGTCTACCTTAGACACCAGCTCAGAATCTCCCAGGGCAGGGGAATGCACCCTAAAATAAGCGCCTTGGGTATCAATTTCGGCTCCATGCACCGCCTGTATTTTAGGAAGCAAATGGGGGATAGCAGCTTCAACCATTGCCTTAAGCCCTCCCGTAATCACCACAAACGGAACGGCTTGAGCCTGCAAAAAATCTAGAAACTCCGACAATCCAGGACGCAGCGGCTGAGATGCTGCAAAGTCTAAGATTTCACCATAAACCGAAGACGGCATAGATTCCAGCAGTTGCAGTACCCCTTCTCGCAGCGTCAGCTCAAGGGCATACATTTTAGGAATAAGTTCTGCCGCCAAGTCAGGGGTAAAGCGCTTAAGCACCGCAACAAATGTTTCTTGTGCCGTAATGGTGCCATCAAAGTCACAGAACACAATTCGCTCTAGCCGTTCTAAAGTCACGGCGTCCCCCACTTTTTGAGGGCGCGTCGCAAGGCACCTTCTGGGATTTGAGTAAGATCAAACGATTGACCTGGTTCGGCACGTTCTAGGGCTTCAAAGAACGCCCTTACGCCCTCGGCTGGCCCATCGGGGTGATCCATAATGCCCGTGCCTGCGTTGAGGATGACGTCTTGACCGTAATCGGCGATCGCCCTAGGCACCACCCCAGGATGAATGCCAGCGGACGGCACCGGAAAAACATTGCAGCTTCTCAGCGCATCTCTGATCCGAAACTCTTCTGCGGCTTCAAAGGGTAAGCTGCCGTAATGGGCAGGATATAGCACCGCATCGGCACCCGCATGGGCAAACAAAGTACCGAGTAACGCAGAATAGCTAAACCCGTGGTCTGGCGCACCGCACCAAGCCCCCGCCAAGGCAGGGTGGGCAAAAATCGGTACAGAAATTTCTGGATCTGCTGCTAATGCTTCCAAAACAGAAAATCCGTAAGATAGAACATTCAGGAGCAGCGCATTGGCTCCGGCTGCAACGAGCTGCTTAGCCTGGGCTAAGAGCTGATTGGCCTTACCCGTGACGTTGACGGCATAAAGGAGCGATCGCCCGTTTTTCTGCTGCATATCCTCAATCACAGGGCGACAGGCTTTCAGGCGCTCTAGGGTTGGGGCACTGTGCAGGTTGCCTAAAATTTCGTCATCTTTAATAATGTCGAGTCCTGCTCCAGCAACCTGGCCGAGAATTTGGGCATGGTCAGCAGCAGATAGCCCCAAGGCGGGTTTATAGATTGCCATAACGAGGGGACGGGTGGGCGTGTTGAGGAGCGATCGCACCCCAGTAATGCCAAACTTAGGGCTTTGACCATACCCCAACGGCAGTCGAATTGCCGTAACTTTGGCTGGCCCTGCCATAGAGTATTTGCCAAAAATCATCGTCAGCAGTGACGCAATATCGCCCTCAACATTAGCAACTGGGAAGCGCACGGTCGCTAAGGCTGACCCGTCTGTGCGGTTGGCTTCGACGTTTACAACCTCAGCCTTATGCGCTAAAAAGGAAGCTTCACGATGGGCAAAGGATGCATCCCAAGTGCCGACAGTTTGGCCTAGGGCAATCACATGCGCCTGTTTTTCGGCATCTACCCCAGCCGGAAAGCGATAGTCAACTTCAATTTGCATGGGTTTATGCGGCAACGGCCTGCATCCGAATGGCGGTTGCTGTGTATTCCGGTGTCCAGCCTAAAGTGTCTACAAAGTAACGGACTGCCTTAATGCGACGTAGAGAAGTCAGGTAAAACCAGTGTTCTGTTCCGGCGGGGACGTTGATGTACTCTTCTGGCTGAATGGTCAGCTCCATTTGCGTACCGTCTGGGCACACAAACCCAAAGACTCCTTCGCCATCCACGATGTAGCGTACTTCGTCGTCGGAATGGGTGTGGGGACGGCTAAATTTTTCGAGCAGCCCATTGAGGTTAGGGGTATCGGGGTTAAGTACAATCAAGTCTCTTGACTGATAACCTTCTAGAGAATCAAAGTAGTGGTCAAGCGATCGCAGTACCTGCTCTTTTTCGTCATCCTGAAGGCTGGGCTGAGCGAGAAGGGCTAAGGTATTACCCCCGACAGGCCATCGTTTGAGCTGAATATTGAGGGCAGCAAGGTGCCCACCGATATGTTCTAGATCGGTTAGCGTTTGCCCATTCTCTAATTGCAAGATTGCCATTGAATATCTACCCTAAAGCCTAGAGGTTTAGTGTAGCGATTTTTACGGTCAATCGACCAAGCGATGAAGAGCTATCTCAAAAATATCATATATGATAATATTTAGGGATGAATTCATTTTTGGTGCGCGAGTATCTAACACGGAGAAAGGTCAATCCTTATCGTGATTGGTTAATGTCATTAGACAAACAGACACGGGCAAGAGTTCAGGCCAGGGTGATGCGGTTTGAGTTGGGAAATCTGGGAGACTGTAAGCCCTTAATCAATGGGGTTTGGGAAGCTCGCTTGATGTTTGGAGCAGGATATCGAATTTACTTTGCTCTTGAGGGTCTTAATATTCTGCTTTTATTGGTAGGAGGTGATAAACGCACCCAGGACAAAGATATTAAACTTGCTCAACAGTATTGGGATGAGTATTGCTCAAGAGGGGATGATGATGATCCAAGGTAGAAGTAAAGACTGGAATGAAGGGCTGGCAGAGGATCTTCAAGATCGGGAGTTTGCTCGGGAGTTTTTGCTGGCAGCGGTTGAGGAAGATATTTCAATTCAAGCCGCGATAGGCAAGGTCATTCGTGCTTATGGGCTGAAGGAGTTTGCAGCGGAAATTAATATGCCGAGTTCCAATTTGAGTCGTGCGCTTAGGCCGAGTTCCAATTTGACACAACAAACGTTAGATCGTTTGCTAAAGCCATTTGGCCTTCGCTTAAGTGTGGCTCCGACTAGTGACGGCTTTAGGGTTGCTGGATAATCAACGAGGGCAAGTCTCCCTGAATTTATCTATTTCCTTTTAATTTGGCTCAGAATTGTAGGGTCTTTAATTTGATCATCATTGGCTAACAGAAAGGCTTTGCTGAGAATGACTGAGAGGGTGGTGTCGCCCTCAAAGGGTAGAAAAATAGATTCTGTTGTGACTCGTTTGTGATGATCGGGGACGATGCACAGATACTGGCTATTGGGTTCCATGAGGATATTGCCGCTGCCCAGATGGATGTTGTAGGTTCGCACAGTGCCTTGCACCACTAAAAACTTTTCGGAGAGAGAACAGTGATCGCCAATCTTTAGTTTCAGCAATAGCCGACTGAGGATTTCGCGGCAGATTTGGGCGGAGGTGTTGAGGGCGATTTGATGGGTTTCTAGCCAAGTGCGCCAAGCCAGGACAGTGGCGGGGGGTGAGGTAGAGGCTTTTGAGGCGATCTCGTTGGGCAATCAGCAGCTTTTGGATATCATCGCCAACCACTTCTCAGAACTCAACAACGAAATGAACTATTTTGACTACGTAAGCTTTGCTCAAAAAAACAGCTTTAACAGGCGCATCACTTCGGTTTAACGGTTGCGGTCAGCGGTTGCCAATACCTCTGCATCTCCTAAGTACAGGACAAAAAGCTTGAAAATGTTGTGAGGATGGGGTTTCATCAGAATTACGAAATCCATGAGAAACCCCATGAGTCAATATAGCGAATTAAGGAAAGCCCTCCAACCCCATCTGGGATGGAATAAAGCCAG
>JBGSVR010000077.1:0-9324 GCA_041752855.1 Thermosynechococcaceae cyanobacterium | reverse complement strand
ATGACCCTCCAAAACCTAGATCGGTTTTACCAAGAAGGGGTGATGGGAGATTTAGACGCGAGTGCCGAAACCCGCGCTGCAACCCTAGAGGCTTGGCGAAACCGCCTGCAGCGGCTGTGGTCTACCATCGAAGCCCCAAGCCTGCTTTAAAAGAGGCGCTGATTGATCGCCCCAGTTGATCGCCCCAAAACCCTCATACCCAGGAGTTATGCACATGGATGTTAAAGCCGCGATCGCCCTAGAAGCGGGTCAACCTTTGGTGGTTGAGACAGTTCAGCTCGAAGGCCCCAAGGCAGGGGAAGTGCTGATTGAGATTAAGGCCACAGGCGTTTGCCATACCGATGCCTATACGCTCTCTGGCGCAGATCCAGAAGGGTTATTTCCTACGATTTTGGGGCATGAGGGCGCTGGGGTGGTGGTTGAAGTGGGGCCGGAAGTGAAGTCTCTGAAGGTCGGCGATCACGTCATTCCGCTCTATACCCCAGAATGCCGCTGCTGTGAGTATTGCCTGAGCGGCAAAACCAATCTGTGTCAGGCTATTCGAGGCACCCAAGGCAAGGGATTAATGCCCGACGGCACCAGCCGTTTTTCCTACAGGGGCAAAATGCTGCACCACTATATGGGCACTTCTACCTTTGCAAACTACACGGTTTTACCCGAAATCGCCGTTGCTAAAATCCGCGAGGATGCCCCCTTTGATAAAGTGTGCCTAATTGGCTGCGGCGTGACCACAGGCGTTGGTGCAGTCATCAACACTGCCAAGGTAGAGCCAGGGGCAAATGTGGTGGTGTTTGGGCTGGGCGGCATTGGGCTAAACATCATACAGGCCGCGCGGATGGTGGGTGCCAATATGATTGTGGGGGTGGATCTTAACCCTGCCAAGAAAGCCCTTGCCCAACAGTTTGGCATGACCCACTTTGTCAACCCCAAAGAAGTTGAAGGAGATTTAGTGCCCTACCTGGTGGACTTAACCAAGGGCGGTGCAGACTATAGTTTTGAGTGCATTGGCAATGTGAACGTAATGCGTCAGGCGTTAGAGTGCTGCCACAAAGGCTGGGGCGTGAGCGTGATTGTGGGTGTGGCTGGGGCAGGCCAAGAAATTAGCACCCGTCCGTTTCAGTTGGTGACGGGGCGCGTGTGGAAGGGAACGGCCTTTGGCGGCGCAAAGGGGCGCACGGATGTACCTAAAATTGTGGACTGGTACATGGACGGCAAAATTGACATTGATTCTTTAGTCACCCACACCATGCCCCTTGATCGCATTAATGAAGCCTTTGACCTGATGCATGAGGGTAAATCCATTCGCAGCGTTGTGACCTTTCCGTAGTCTTGAGGCGCTAGATTAAATAGGACTTACGCAAAGACTGAGAATAGGTTAATAGGGCATGGATAAAACCGCGCGGAAGATCGCCCAGTTTATCGGATTGGCGGTCGTCGTTGCCGTCGGAATCTGGCTGATTCGAACCTACGGCTTTGATATTGAGACGCTGCGGCTAAGGGTTAAGTCTTTAGGGGTTTTGGCTCCGCTGGTTTTCTTTGGGCTGCGCTTTATTAGCGTGGTGATTCCGGTGATTCCAGGCACTGCGTTTGCCTTTGCTTCAGGGCTAACGTTAGGGTTGACGGAGGGGCTGCTGGTCATTGTCTTAGCAGATTTATTCTCCTGCAGCCTCAGCTTTTATCTGTCTCGGCGCTACGGTCGCGCATTGGTCGAAAGGCTGATTGGGCGGCGCTTTATGACTCGAGTAGATCGCTTAAGCCACCAGCACCTAGAGCAAAACTTTGCGCTGTTAACGGCCTTTTTGATGACGGGCTTTTTTGATTTTGTGAGCTATGGCGTTGGGTTAACGAAAACGTCTTGGCTTCGCTTTTTGGGCGCGCTGTGCATTAGCATTCCCATCGCCCATACCCCAGCGGTGATTGTAGGCGCAAATCTTTTAGAAAAACGTCAAAGCTATTGGTTACTGGGCATCGCGCTCCTCATTGCCTTTGGAGTTGCGCTCATTACGGGAATCCTTCAGCGGAAGGGGGCGGTTTCTGAAGAGCGATCGCCCTAGAATCTAACATTCAACTACAGCAGCGGCAGCACCATGAAAGCCTTGCGGTTCAAACCAATTCTCGTTCTATCATTCGGCATCTTCTTGGGGACGGCTTTTATCCTAGAGAATTGCTGTGGCGCTCAAGCCGTAGCTGCTCCGTCTGGTTCTGAGCAGCGAGAGACGGGCGCTGTTGCTGCGCCCGCTTTGATCGCTAAGCCCATAGGCGTGGATCCAATAGCACTAGCGCAATCTCTGGATAGCGGCGATATTGCTGGGGGAATCCGACTCATTGAATTGGGCTGGAAACAACAATTTGAACACTACTATCAGGGCAAATTGACCAGTCGCTTACGGAATGTCGATCAAATCGCCAAAGTTCTGAAAAAAAACCATCGTAAGACGGGTCAAAAAGCAGCGCTAATTTACCTAGTCCCAGCGGTCAATCATTTAGATGTGGTGCTGATTACCCCAGAAGGGCCTCCGGTTCATCGACGGATTGTTGCGGCAAATCGAGAAGCGCTAACCGCCACGAGCAAGGTTTTTCGCAATAGGGTGACAAATCCCACCAATCTCGGAACGGCATATTTACCGTCGGCACAGACCCTCTACCAGTGGATGATTGCGCCGCTAGAGCCGGAGCTAAAGGCGCGTGGCATAAACACGCTCATTTTTTGCCTTGGCAAAGGGCTGCGAAGCCTTCCCCTGGCAGCGCTGCATGATGGACAGCAGTTTTTAGTCGAGAAATACAGCCTCGCGATTATTCCGGCCTTCAATTTGCTCGATACTCGCTTTTCTAGGCTTCAAAATACTCCAGTTCTAGCAATGGGTGCTTCAGAATTTAAGGACAACAGCGCCCTACCAGGTGTGCCGCTGGAACTCTCTGCGATCGTTAACGAACTTGGTAAGGGAGAACGCTGGCTAAACCAAAGCTTTACCCTTAAGACCCTCAAAGAACGACGGGAAACCTACCCCTTTGAAATTGTTCACCTTGCGACCCATGCTAAATTTTCGCCCGGAGATGTCTCTCAGTCTTACATTCAGTTCTGGGATGACCAACTGAAGCAGAATGAGTTCAAGTCTTTAGGGCTGCGATCACCCAAAGTGCAGCTTTTAGTCTTAAGCGCGTGCCAAACGGCCTTAGGAGATGCACAAGCAGAGCTGGGCTTTGCAGGGTTGGCAGTCCAATCTGGCAGTAAAGCCGCGCTTGCCAGTCTTTGGGCGGTTAGCGATATGGGAACCCTGCGGCTGATGTCTGAGTTTTATCGTCAGTTGTCGTTAGCACCCATCAAGGCAGAGGCGCTGCGACAGACTCAGGTTGAGATGCTGAAGGGAAAAAAGACCGCCACCCTCTCTGACCGCAGCCGTTCTGACAATTCTGACTACACGCATCCTTACTACTGGTCTGCCTTCACCTTGGTCGGGAATCCTTGGTAGACCATTCCAGTTTTGAATCCCCAAAATTCTGAACTGGAACGGGCAGCAAAGCTATTGTTCTACTGCCGAGGTCAAACAGTCTTCGCTATTCGATACAGAGGGAAGATCAAGGGGAAGTGCTGAGCCTTGAATAAGGCTGGAGATGGCAGGCATATCCCCCGCCGCACCGCAGAGCAAGAGGCGATCGCCCTCAGCCAGCAGCATATCCCCCGTCGGAAAGCGCAATAACTCTCCCTTATGGCGAATAGACTGAACCTGAACGCGGTACTGCTGATTGGCATTGAGCGCTGCTAACGGCTTCCCCTTAATGGGGCTGTTGGCCTGGATCATCACCCATTGACAGGAGGCATCGGCAATGGGTTCTGCCACTCCGCCCTCTGCGAGATCATTGAAGGCCTGAATTTCTTCTGGTTGACCCACCAGTAATAGGCGATCGCCCTCCTCCAGTCTCACCATAGAGTCAGGGTAGTCCAGCTCTTCGCCACCCGTGCGGCGGATTGCCATAAACGCCACGCCTGTTAACCGCCGACAGTCGGTTTCAGCAATGCTCATCCCCAGTAAAGGCGAATTTTGTGGCAGGGTGTACCAGGTATTGTTCAGCTCTTGGGCGGCACTTCGCACTTCGCGCTGTACGGCAAATGACGATCGCTCCGTTCGGAAATCGGTATATCGCCCCTCGCGAATGGCCTGAAGCTGTGTCTGAATTTCAGCTTTGTCTAGACCCAGGCGATTGAGCAAATGAGAAGACAGCTCCAGACTCGCCTCAAATTCTGGCTGCACCACTTCCGTTGCGCCAAGCTGATACAGCAGCTCTAAGTCTTTGTCTTGGGTCGCGCGAGTCACAATATCTAAATCAGGCGAAAATTCTAGCGATCGCTTGAGGCACAGCCGCGTACTCATGGCACTGGGCAGCACCACCGCCATGCCCCTAGCTTGAGAAACCTGAGCCTTTTCTAAAACTTGCGTACTTGCAGCATCCCCATAAACGTAAGGAATGTTCTCTTCTCGGAGCTGCTGAATCACGCTTTCTGCCTGCTCAATCACTACGAGCGGGTAATCGTAGCTTTGCAGCACCTTCACAATACTGCGCCCAATCTGCCCATACCCACACACAATGACGTGGTTTTGAAGTGCAACATCTGCCCCGATCAGCTCTGGTTCCGCAGGCGTTGAGAGCAGCATCTGTTGAAATCGAGGGATTTGCTCAGCCCAAGCAAACGCCTTGGGCAACGCCTGAAACACAAAGGGCGTGACCACGAGCGTCACTGCCGTCGTGCCTAGCACCAGCAGATAAACCTTCTGAGAGATTAACCCCAAGGTCTGCCCCTTGCTCACCAATACAAACGAAAATTCGCCAATTTGAGCGAGGCCAAAGCCCGCAATTAACGCCGTCTTGAGGGAATAACCAAACAGCCGAACAATGGGCGTCACAATTAAGAACTTGCCCACAATCACGATCGCCACTAGCCCCAGAATCAGCTCCCAATGCTCCCATAAAAACACAGGGTCAATCAGCATCCCGATCGCCGCAAAAAACAGCGTTGCAAAAATGTCCCGCAGCGGCTCTACATAGGCTAGGGTCTGATCGGCGTATTCCACTTCCGAAATCATCAAGCCTGCTAAAAACGCGCCCATTTCAATGGAAAGGCCAAAATGCTCCGTCAGTAGCGCAATCCCTAAACACAGCGCCACAACCCCTAACAGAAATAGCTCTCGGCTTTCTGTCCAGGCCAAAAACCGCAGCAGACGCGGCAGCACCCAAACGCCCCCTGCGATCGCCCCCGCTGAGATAATGGCAATCTTCAGCAGTGCCCACCCCACCGCCACGCCAATCTGGTCAGGGGACTGGTCTAACGTGGGCAAAATCGCCAGCATTAAGCCCACGGCTAAATCTTGCACCACCAAAATGCCCAGCATTACCTGGGCATGGGGGGCTTCTGTTTCATTACTTTCTGCAAGGCACTTCAGCACCACGGCAGTCGAAGACAGGGATAGCACAGCCCCTAGAAAAATGCCCTGGGGCACCGAAGACACCCAGCCCACCGCAGTAGAAATCAAGGCCGTAATGGCGATCGTCAGCGCAATCTGTAGAGTGCCGCCCCCTAAACTGATGCCCTGCACCTTTCGCAGCTCACTAATCGAAAATTTGACGCCCAGGGCAAACAGCAAAAACGCAACCCCAAACTGAGCCAGGGTTTCTACCTGAACCACTTCTTTTATCAGCCCCAATCCAGAAGGCCCAACCGTGGCACCCCCAATCAAGTACCCCAGCAGCACAGGCTGCCGCAGCAGTGCCGCCAGCAAGCCACCGCCAGCGGCCGCCCCCAAAACCGTCACTAAATCTAAAATCAGTCGAAAGTCTTCCTGCACAAGGCATTCCTAGTCGTGGCTTCGACAATAAGTTGCACAATAAGTGGTGATGCTTTTTACCACTTTACTCAGTTTTTAGAATGCAGACTGAAAGATTTGGCAAGGCAAAGGGATTAATACAAAAGAACACCTACTGATTTGAACGAGAACTGACCTATTGATCATTTAGGTTGATCAGTTCGGTTCTGAGTTCTCATTCAAAATCACGGGTTTTAAGATTGCATATATGTCTATATAGAAATCCATCTAAAGCGAAATTTCTCTCAATAGAATCTGCTTTGAGCATAGATTCAAAAGATATTTCGTTTTTACTTTCAAGTTGGGCAACATAAGACCAAGTAAGTCTGGAGACAGCAGGGGATCGGCAAAATGACCATTCAAGAAATCGTTGAAGTAGCGCTAGGAAACGGGTATCTCACACCCACTATGGAAGCGGAAGTAGGTCGCATCTGCGATAACGCCGCAGACCTATCGGTGAATGAGTATCAGGCATTAGACAAGTTAATGGGGGCTTTGTTAACCGGTCAGGTTGTGGCTGTACCCCGCAAGCAGTTCATTAACGTGATGGAAGAATTGGTACTCACAGAGTCCATCACAAGAGTTTCAGACATTGAGAGCCGAAACAACGTCACCCTCGACCTTGGCGATATCGCAGCCTATGCGCTCAATCGTCTGCCACCACTCTATGCAACGACAGAGGAAGGTGCCAATTATCAGCGTAAACGCGCCCAATCTGAACTAAAAGATTTGATTGCCCAACAGGTCGAAGCGGCAATTTCTCGCAACCGTGATCAGCCCGACTTCTTCCCTGATCGACAAGCGATTCAATCGTCTGGGGGACAATCCCAAGATGTTCTTTCGCAAATGAGTTCTCTGCTTCAGGCTCATGCGCCTAGTTATGAAAAACCTGCTGGCGTTCAGTAGCGAATGTTGCTCGTCCTTACAGACTGGCTACCTTTTATATGTCAATGATTGACGTACAGCAATGGGTGTCAATCACGATTAGAGTATGGGTAGAGAAGGGACAATCTTGTTTACCCACGAACTCGAATGCAGCAGTTTTTTGAAGCCTACAAAAGTTACGCCGTAGATCTCATTAGTCGCTATCGGAGTCAGGTTGATTTTTTAGCCATTCGGCTAGAGCAGTCTGAAGCCGCAACGATTCTACTGCGGGGGACAAAGGTTGAAACCCTCAGTGAAGAATTTGCCCTCGGCGGTCAGGTTCGCGCCTGTCACCGAGGGGGATGGGGCTTTACGAGCTTTAACGGCATTGATTTGCTTCCGGAGCGGATTGAAGAGGCGATCACCGCTGCCAAGTGGATTGGCACCTCTACTACGATGTTGGTAGAGGTTGACCCCGTGCAAAAGGCAATTCCACTTCAGCTTGTGGGCACCAACCCGCGAGATATTTTACTGTCTCGCAAAAAAGATCTTTGCACTCACTATGCGACTGTCCTACGGGAAACCTCGCCCGATATTGTGACGGTATCGGTACGGTACTTAGACAGTCTCCAAAATGTTTTGTACGTGACCTCAGAACATACTGCCATTGAGCAGACCTGGGTGGATATGGAAATGCGGTTTGCGGCCACCGCCAGACAGGCGCAGTGTGTCCAGACCGGACGGGAAACCACCGGATCTCGAAAAGGGTTTGAAGATCTAGAAGGGTTAGAGCCTCAGGTGCAGCAGGCGGCAACAAGAGCCGTCAACGCCTTAGATTTGCCCACGGTTAAGGGAGGCACTTACCCCGTCGTGATTGATCCCGTACTAACGGGTTTGTTTGTCCATGAGGCATTTGGTCATCTTTCTGAGGCCGATATGACCTACGAAAACCCTGAACTCATGGAGATCATGACGCTGGGGAAACCGTTTGGATCTCCATCGCTCAATATTTATGATGGTGCGGCGCTGGCGGGTCACAGGGGTAGCTATGACTATGACGATGAAGGCGTCCCCGCAACCATTACGCCCCTCATCGAATCAGGGATTTTGGTAGGTCGGCTCCATTCTCGTGAAACAGCAGGCCGCTTGGGGGAGCAGCCCACCGGAAATGCGCGCTGCCTCAACTATCACTATCCCCCCATCGTGCGAATGACCAACACCTGGATTGAGCGGGGCAATACGCCAGTTCAAGATTTATTTAGCGGCATCAAAGAAGGTATTTATGCCCGCAATTGGCTGAGCGGCATGACGAACGGCGAAATGTTTACGTTCTCTGCCGGTGAAGCCTGGATGATCCGTAATGGACGGTTAGCTGAGCCTGTGCGAGATGTTACGCTTTCGGGCAATGCGTTTAAGACCCTGAGCCAAATTGACGCGATCGGCGATGACTTTGGCTGGGATGAATCCGGCGGGTGCGGGAAAGCCGAACAGGTGGGGCTATCTGTAGGCTGTGGCGGCCCTAGTCTGCGAATTCAAAATGTTGTGGTCAGTGGAGATGCACCTAACGAGTAAAGCCTATGTTGCTGAAGGCTGCACTGGGATGGGGCGATCGCCCTTTTCAGCCTCCCCAAACTCTACTCCAGATGCTTTGGGCACTGGGAGCGGGGATGGCGAGACTGCCCCTGTTGGCTGACGAAATTGCTTCAAAAAAGACTGCATAGGGTTGTCATCTATCCCTGAAGTTGGCTTTAAGCCGATTTTCTCAGGTACCTCCTGTTTTAAGGCTTCTGGTTTAGTTATTTTGGCAGGGCTGAGATCGGTTGTTGGTTCGACAAGACGGTCTTCCGACTTGCCAACAGAGATCGGTTTACTCAGCACGGGCTGCGGCTTAATTCCCTCAGTTGTAGATGGGCGCGTTACCGACCCTTGAGGCAATGAAGGCTTGTTGGTCGAGACTGAAGGTAAAGGCTTTGACTCAACCGCCGTGGGGACAGGGGCAATCGGGGCAATTTTGGGAGCAGATAAAGCCTCTAGTTTTTGAGCGGCGCGGCGTTGGCTCGCTTCAAGGCTAATGATTTGCTCTGCATCCTGGGCGTTGAGTTCCCCGCGTACCAACCTAGAGATAGTATCTTTACTTCCTGGCTTAAGCGTCACGAGCTGAATCGTTTCACTCAACGCATTGGGTACTGCTTTGCCACTAGGACTCAGCAGCGCAACCTTAACCCAGTTGACTCCAGACTTGAATCCTTTCAAATAAAGCGGTGGCGATTCTTCGGTAATAAAACTTTGTCCATTCACCGTGATCTGAACTTTTGGCTTTGGCACCGAAGCCGATTGCGGCGTAGAAACTTTGGTTTTTGATGAAAGTAGCGGCGGCGTAACCAGGTAATCCACCATAATTGGCTCAGCCCCATAGACACCTTGAGGCTGGCTGTAAGTTAGTAACGACTGATCTGGGTCTGGTCGATTCGTTTGTGTTGGAGCAAAAACATTAAAGGTGATCTGGTCGAATGCGCTAGGTGCCTTAAAACTTTCATGCCAGGGGTAGCTTGCAAATGCTCGAACCGTGTGGGTACCTGGCGTTAAGTCTGTAAACGTAATA
>JBGSVR010000076.1:0-5326 GCA_041752855.1 Thermosynechococcaceae cyanobacterium | reverse complement strand
GAGATCCCCAATCAAAAGCTGTTGATGGGCGACGAAGAATTGGGGCGATCGCGCTATACCAGTGAGCTAAATGCGCGGGTTGTTTTGATCGAAGACAACGAAGAAAGCGCCACGCTTATCTGTGAAATGCTAACCGCCGCTGGCTACCACGTCGTTTGGATTGTTGAAGACTCTACGGCGTTACAGCAGATTCAGTTTTTGCAGCCTGTTGCGGCAATCATTAGCGTAGATCGATCTAAAGGCAATGGATTAAAGCTGATTCAACAGTTTCGTCAACTCAGCGAAAATCACCCCATGAGAATTATTGCTCTTGCACCAAAATCTGCCCTTAATGAGCCGCAGCCTTATTTGTCCGCAGGTGCAGATACCTTCTTGACTAAACCTCTAAACCCAGAGCAACTCGTCTACAAAATGGATATACTGCTCGCTGACAGCACAGAGTCTGGCAGCTAAGCTTTTATCCTCAGCTCAGCTTTGCTTTATAGCCCAGCGTCATTAAAAACTGCTGAACTTTTTCGCGGTGGTCGCCCTGCACCTCAATGGTGTTGTCTTTGAGCGCACCGCCAGCCCCACACTGATTTTTAAGCTGCTTGGTGAGTGCTTCAAGGGTCGTCGCAGAACTCTGAAATCCACTCACGACGGTCACGGTTTTGCCCTTGCGGCCTTTACGAGATGCTTCTACTTTAAGCTGCTGCTGATTCGGCGGCACTTCAGGTCGTGCGGGGGAGGGGTCAACAGATGCAGCACCAAATTCAATATAAGCAGGACGCTCTAGGGGATTAGACTTTGGCTTTTTCATGTCTTTAGCAGTGCAATGTGGAGGATCAAGCAGGTGGAATATCCTGAGAATTATCGTTTTGAAGATTGTCCTGAGCTGCGTTTTTGCGCTCAGCTAACTTCAGCAAAATTTCAGCATGAACTTCGCGGGTGATGGGATAAAAATACGCCATAATCAATCCTCCAATCAGCGCCAAGGTGGGCAAGGGGCCAATGGCTAACCGAATAATCCACAGTACGGCATCGGGCTGTACGGGCAGTGGAACACCGTCTGTTGGCTTCACGTAGCCAGCCCAGCCGAGGCAGGCTAAGACCAGCGAAACCGCAAGCCCTAGACAAATCTTTTGCAGAAAGACAATAAAGCTATAGAAAATTCCTTCGCGTCGTTGCCCTGTGGTCAGTTCATCTAGCTCAATCACATCGGGCAGCATTGACCAGGGAATAAGATACGCCACTGAAACGCCAAAGCCAGCCAAAATTGCCATCACATACATCAGTCCTAACTGACCGGGCTGCAAAAAGAATAGTCCAAACTGAGCAATCACCCAGATCCCCATGCCCATAAAGTAGACCGCTTTTTTGCCATAGCGATCGCTCAACTTACTCCAAACCAACAGCATCGCCATTGCCGTACCCTGCACCGCCAGAATAACCACCCCTGTTGCCTGAGGCGATAACATCCAGCTTCTGAGAAAGTAGGGAATAATGGTTGCCGTGAGCTGCACACTAAACCAAGAGCAGAGGTAAATGCCGACCACATACAAAAAGGGTTTATTGCTAAACACAATTCGTAGCTGCGTCATCAAGGGCATCGACACCGCCAAGTCTTCATTAGGATGCTGCGCTGCCATTTCGCGCTCCCGCTTGCGAGTGCCCCAGACGCACCAGTAAATGGGCACTACCGATAGCAGCCCTAGCACAATGCCCATCGCAAGGTACTGCTGGGCTGGGCTTTTGATAAAGTTCTTGATAATAAAGTCAAAGATGATAATGGAGACAATGCTGCCCCCAATCGAAAATAAGAACCGAAAGCTGTTGAGCTGGGTACGCTCGTTATAGTCTTGGGTCAACTCTGGGGTCAGTGCCGTATAGGGCAGGTTAACCATCGTAAAGGCAGTATTAAACAAAATTGAAATGAGGGTGTAGTACCAAAACAGCCCCGTTTGATTGGTCGCTTCGTTGGCACTAAAGTGGGGCACAACCCACTGTAAAAAGAAAAATATCCCCAGCGGAATGCCGCCGATCAGCATCCACGGGTAGCGTCGTCCCCATTTGCCAAAGGTGGTGCGATCGCTCACCACACCCATCATCGGGTCGTTAATGGCATCCCAAAATTTGCCGATGAGCTGGGTCTGCGCTGCCATGCCAGGGCTTAGACCTGCTATGTCAGTCAAAAAAGGAGACAGATAGAAAATGAGCATATTTGCCGTAATGGCAGACCCGGCATCACCCGCACCGTAGGCGAGTTTGGTGCCAAATTTTAGCTTGGGGTCTGCGGCTGGAGTAGGCGATGTTGATGGGGTCATGGACTGGCGTTAAAGGACGTTAACCGCACTAAGCCGCGCCCAGACTGGCAACGTCTTTATGCCGCTTGAGAAATCATTATCCGGTAATTTCTGATTTACAGGCGAGCGTGACGCATAAATATTTTCCTTAATTTCTTTCTCCTCTTTCCTGCTCTGGGAGAGGGGCTGGGGGTGAGGGTCAAAAGTTGAGGCTATTTAATCCATAATTCTAATCATCAAGCGTTTCAATGAGTAAGCCGATTTGAGCCTGTCGCGCAGTTAAAAAGGCTTCGCACTGCCCCAAAGATTGAACCGCTTGGGCAAACTGCTCAAATACGTCCTCTAGCTCTAGTTCACCCGATTCAATGCGACTAATAATAGACTCAACTTCAGAAACAGCAGCCTCATAGCGCCAGTTTTCGGGTGGTTGAGCGTCTGAAACAGGCGTTGAAGTAAAAGTCCGACGGCTCATGGGCATTAATCCTGAGGCAAAGATTCATGGGAGGGGATGTGGGTTACTGTAACCTGCACAGACCCTTGTGCCAACTGGAGCTGTAAACGCTGACCTAGACTCAGGTTGTTAGCACTGCGTACAATGTTACCTCCCTCCAAGGGACGGGCGATCGCATATCCTCGTCTCAGCACTTCACGAGGGTCTAGGGTTGACAATTTCTGTTGCAAAAACTGGTGGCGCTGCTGCTGCGCACTCAACCGATAGCCCGCCGCCTGCAAAAGCTGATGCCGAAGGGTGGCTATTCCATTCAGTTCTTGCTTTACCATGCGATCAGGCTGGAGGCGCTGAAGCCTTAGCTTGAGTCGATTCAAGACGGTTTGAGACGCTGACGCACTGGTTTTTAGAGCATGGCGCAATCGCATCTGGCGATCGCCATGCAGCGCCTGAAGCTCCGTTAAGTTAGGCACTGCCAAAGCCGCTGCTGCCGTGGGCGTATGGGCGCAGCAATCTGCGGCAAGGTCTGCTAAGGTTTCGTCGCGCTGGTGCCCAATCCCAGAAATAATGGGGATAGCGCAGGTGGCGATCGCCCGCACTACACGCTCATCATTAAAGCAGGCAAGGTCTTCTGAGGCTCCGCCGCCCCGCCCTAAGATAATGACCTCAGCACTGCCGTCTGCTTCTAGCCGTGCGATCGCCTTCACAATAGACTCAGCGGCCTGATCGCCCTGCACCAAACTGGGCGAAAACAGCACCCGCAAACCAGGGTAGCGTGACCTCAACGTGCGCTGAATATCACCCCACGCCGCCGCCTGTGGTGAAGTGACCACACCAATCACCTGCGGGTGTGTAGGGATATTGCGTTTGTATTGGGGGTCAAAGACCCCTTCTGCTGCAAGGCGATCGCGCAACTGCTGGTACCGTAGCGCCCGTAGCCCTTCCCCAGCAGGTAGCACCTGCCACACCACAAGTTGATATTGCCCTCGCTGAGGATAAAGCCGAATTCGACCTAAGACAATCACCTGCTCGCCTGATTCGGGCACAATCGCCAGTTTTTCAAGGTGTGACTTCCAAATAACGCACTGTAGCGTTGTGTCTGCATCCGGGTCTTGGAGGGTAAAAAACAGCCCGCTGCGATGGTGATTTGCGCTCGAAACCTCTCCCGTGAGCCAAAGCTGTACGAGCTGGTCATCTTGCTCCAGCAGGGTTTGGAGATAATTCGTAAGGCCACTCACCGACAAAACCGTGGGCGGCGTAAGCAGATTGGGCAGATAGTCCATTGACTTCATGGGGCAAAGTGGCAGATTAGCAGCAGCGCTTATATGATGTGGAAGCCTGTTTAGCCTGATGCCCACACATTCTATGCACTAGGAGCTGAAATTAGGGGTGCGCAAGCCAATTTTAACCATTTTTTATCAGTTTAACCCTTGGCAATCGACCATTGGCGGTATCCAGACGCTGATTCGCTACTACATCAAGTACGCACCGCCTGAGTTTGATATTCGGCTGGTCGGTACTGGCGTGGATCCAAAACAGGCTTTAGGGCAGTGGCATGACGGGGAATTGGAGGGGCGATCGCTCCAATTTATGCCGCTCTTTCATCTCCAGAACGATAATGTCCGCAAGCAAATCCCAACCTCAGTACGGTACACATGGGCACTTAGAGGCAAAGACTTAGCGTCAGACTTCATGCACTTCCATCGCCTAGAACCCACCCTCATGACGCGGCAGTGGTCGGGCGCAAAAACCTTATTTATTCACAATGACATCCATCAACAAATCAACAGCCCTTCGGACAGCAAAAATGCAATTCTGTGGCGGCGATTTCCAAAGATTTACTTTGCCCTAGAGCGGTTTTTACTAGGTCAGTTTCAGCAAATATTGTCCTGCAACTCGGAGTCTGTTGACCTATACCGCCGCCAGTACCCCGACTGGGCAACGCGCATTCAGCTCGTGCGCAACACCGTTGACAACCAGCAATTTTATCCTCTCACTCCCACCGAGCAGACATTCCAACGCCAGCGATTAGCCGCAGAGAAAGGCTTACCCGCCGATACACGCTTCATTTTATTTGCTGGGCGGCTGCATCCTCAAAAAGATCCTTTGCTGCTGGTACAGGCCATGTCAGCGCTAAAACATCTCACACCAGCAACCCTGAATATTCATTTACTCATTGCCGGAGAAGGCGAACTGATGAAGCTCATTCAGGATGAAATTCAAACGCTAGATTTAACATCATCTGTTACTCTGTTGGGTGCAGTCATGCCGCCAGATTTGGCAATATTACATCGACTGTCTAGTGCAGTAGTCTTAACCAGCGTTTATGAAGGACTCCCCTTGGTTGTGCTGGAGGCTCTTGCGTCAGGCACGCCTATCGTTACAACAAACTGCGGAGAAACGCCCAAATTCATGCTTCCAGGAAGTGGTGTAGTATGCCAAGAGCGCAACCCCAAGTCAATTGCAGAGGCACTGCTTCAGGTACTAATGACGCCTAAGCAGTTTCCTGTTCAAGCCTGCCTAGAAACTGCACAACCTTTTGCAGTTTGCGAAGTTGTAGGCCAAATCTATGAGAGTATGTATCAACATTGGGAGC
>JBGSVR010000075.1:0-2392 GCA_041752855.1 Thermosynechococcaceae cyanobacterium | reverse complement strand
GAAATTGCTTCAGGTTTGTCTCGATCGCCACTTCATTCAACATTGCCTCCATTGCCATTGCGCTTAACGAATTTCACCTTTGCGGTCTTTAGCCTAGCGCTCGATGACCGCTACAATCACAGGGGACAATTCTAAGCGATACCCCTTGCAGGTGCCAGGTTCAGGAGAGAAGGCGACGATGCTAAACAATATTCGCGTTCGCTTCAGAGCGTTTAGACATCCGAGCAAAGGTCTGATTGAGCGCCAGCAGTTTGAAGCAGAGTTACTGGCTGAGTCTACGCCTGATTCAACCTACTTCATTTTGATCGTTAGCTCCTGTGCGATCGCCACTTTAGGTCTGTTGTCTAACAGCACTGCGGTCATCATTGGCGCAATGATTATTGCACCCCTTATGCTGCCCATTCGGGGGTTAGCCTTTGGTGCCCTTGCCGGAAATGTGAAGCTATTTCAGCGCAGTTCACTGGCTGTGGCATTAGGCACCCTGTTGGCGATCGCCTTTGCCTGCACCTTAGGGTTACTGATTGGCATTACTGATTTTGGCAGTGAAGTATTCGCCAGATCGGAGCCAACACTGCTAGATCTCGGCATAGCCGTGGCGGCGGGAGGAATCAGCGGCTATGCCAAGGTTCAGCCCAAAATCTCAGAGAGCCTTGCCGGAACTGCGATCGCCGTTGCCCTGATGCCGCCCCTTTGCGTGGTGGGGCTGGGCTTATCTCAGGGGCATTGGTCGCTCAGTTGGGGGGCGGCACTACTCTACTGCACTAATCTGCTGGGCATTTCTTTATCCTGTATGCTGACTTTTTTGCTGGCAGGCTATGCCTCTTTTAAGAATGCCCGTAGAGCAATCGTGTGGACATTTCTACTCACCGCAATCTTAGTCATTCCCCTAGGCATCAGCTTTGCTCGGTTAGTGAGGCAGGCGCAGCTAGAAACCACCATAAGACAGGCTCTATTGAGTCGTACCATTACCTTTCAACGGCTGGATCTGTTAAGCAGTCGCACCAATTGGGTCGCCACTCCCCCTGTGGTGCGGTTGAATGTCCGTGCCAGAGAACCCATTACATCCAAACAGGTGGAGCTGTTGGAAACGTTTTTACAGCGCGAGATGGGACAACCCTTCACCTTGGTGTTTGTGGTTGGACAGGTCGAGGAAATCCGACGGCAGAAACCCAATACTCAGGAGGATCCACTATTGGACAATCCTTAGAAACCCTTGAGATGCATTGCTACGCTTATCTTCTAACTCAGGTTAATTTGTTATGGTTGGGACAGATTGATGCCTTGGATCGTGGGATTTTGCTATGAAACTTCACAATCTAGAACGAGAAATGGAGTTACCCAGTACCTTGCCCTGGCTGGCGCTGATCCTACTCTGGTTTGCCTATGCTCTGGTGGGATGGAATCTAATGGCTCACCACGTTATCTGGTTTATGGGTTTGTTGATCATTGCTTTTGCGATGACACTGTCTTGGGCTGGCAGCAGGTGGATCAAGCAAGTCATTGAACGTATTCCTAGCCTATTACTTCTGGCTTTAACTGCCAGCATCTTAGTAACGCTAGCCCTTACATCGTCTCTGTTTTTACCACTTGCCTTTATTCCATTTCTCACCACTTTCTTAGCGTGGAATGAGATGCGGTTTTTTAAACTTAGTCAAATTCGTGCATTTTGGGGTTTGATTGCGATCGCAGTCTTGGGTTTGAGCATAGGAGAGCTTTTCGACCTTTGGGTGTTACCCAGTGCTCGATATTAAACGTATTTTGAGTTAAAACGGATTTCTTAGGTAGGTATCTATGTTTGAAAGAATTTTAATTTGTACAGATTTTGGCGATGGTTTGCATCGTCTCGCAGACTTTGCGGCCAGTCTATCAGAGGGAGGGATAAAGCAAATTGTTTTTCTCCATGTCGTCCCTCTCTCAGAAACAGGCATTATTCCTAAGATTGATAGCAAGAAAGTAGAACAATCTCAAGCGCGACTAACAGCCGCAGTTAAAAATAGTCCCGCTACGGTAGAAGTCAAAATTGAGGTGGAATCAGGGAACCCCGTTCAGACGATTCTTAAGGTTGCTAAAAGCTATCAATCTGAGTTGATTGTGCTGGGTTCCCAGACTCATAACTCACTTATCGAAATGCTGGGGCGAAGCACGATTTCTGATTTATCTCGGCGAACAACTATCCCGCTCTTGATCCTCCGCCCTCAGTTAATTGCTGCTTTTACGACTGAGGAGTTAACGCTCCGTTGTCAGCATCTGCTGCGCTATGTACTGATTCCCTACGATGGCTCCGAAGCTTCAAATTTTCTAGTAAAACAGGTCAAGCAGTTGGCTCAAAAACAAGCTGGTCGTTTCCTGGAGCGCTGTATGCTCTGTTGGGTTACGAATAGCGTACCTACGC
>JBGSVR010000074.1:0-4548 GCA_041752855.1 Thermosynechococcaceae cyanobacterium | reverse complement strand
CGGCAACGGGAGCAATACCTTATTTGGCGGAGATGGCAACGACAGCATTTTTGGCGATCGCAACGATTCCGTCTTTGGCGATGCGGGCGATGACCTTATCTTTGGCGGCTCTGGTGGCAACAAACTGACCGGAGGATCTGGCAAAGACCTCTTCTACCTCACCCCAAACGGCGTTCCTCAAGTTCCCAACGAAATTTTGGATTTTGCCCAAGGCGAAGATAAAATTCTTATCACAGCAATTCCAGGCATTAAAACCTTCGCAGATCTCACTCGAGTGCAGGTCGGTGCAGATACCGTCCTGAGAGCCAATCTTGACGGTACCGTCCAAGACTTAGGCATTCTCAGAAATATTCAGGCCGATACATTAAACCCCGCTGACTTTAACCGCCCTCCGGTCGCAAACCCTAATAAGACTCTTGCTCTTCTTGAAGACGCTGGCGCAACGCCCCTCGGTATCACAACGCCGATCGATGCAGATGGCGATACGCTAACCGCTACCGTTAGCACCCTCCCTGATGCAACCAAAGGTGAGATTCGCTTTAGCAATGGCGCTGCTGTTGCCCTAGGAAGTACCCTCACAACCGCTCAATTGACTGACTTAGTTTTTGTCCCAGTTGCAAACGCAAATGGCGGCGCAGGTATTTTTAGCTATACCGTGAGCGACGGCAAGGGCGGCTCCGCAAAACAAGATATAGCCCTCAGCATTACCCCAGTTAACGACGCGCCAATTGTAAACCCAAATAAAACATTAACGCTTCTAGAAGATGCATCGCCGCTTGCCCTCAGCATCACCGCTCCAACCGATATAGAAGAAGACACCCTGAGCATTTCCGTCAATTCAGTGCCTGACAGCACGAAAGGCGAAATCCGCTTAAGTGACGGAACGGTGGTTGCTGCGGGTTCATCACTCACCATTACCCAACTATCAACGTTGGTATTTGCACCTGCGCTAAATGCCAACGGCAGTGCCGGAAACTTCAGCTACACGGTCAACGACGGTCAAGGTGGAACGGCATCTCAGGCGATCGCCTTGAACATCACACCCGTAAACGACGCTCCGGTCGCGCAAGCCAACAAAACCCTAACGGTTCTCGAAGACTCAGCTCCTTCTCCTCTTGGCATCCAAGCACCAACCGATGTAGATGGCGATACCCTAAGCATATCTGTCACTTCAATTCCCGATGCAACCAAAGGGCAAATCCGCTTAAGCGATGGAACGGTCGTCACAGCCGGAAGCGCATTAACCCTTGCCCAGCTCACAAACCTCGTCTTTGCCCCAATTGCAAATCGCAGTTTAGAGGCCGGAAGCTTCGCCTATACCGTTAATGACGGAAATGGCGGCGTTGCCACCCAGTCGGTATCTTTATTCATCACGCCCGATAATGATGGGGGGTCGATTGGCGATCCTCACCTCATTACATTTGATGGCTTCCACTACGATTTTCAAGCGACTGGAGATTTTGTTCTAGTTCGCGGGTTAGATAGCAACCTTGAAATTCAAACGCGTCAAACCCCCTGGGTTCATAACACTGCAACGACGGTAAATACTGCCTTAGCCACGGTTGTGGATGGGAACCAAGTTGAGCTGTATGTTGATAAGCCGCTCCCTTTAATTAACGGCCTCTCACTATCTTTAGAGGCTGGACAGTCCCAAGCATTAGGACAAGGCAGTATTAGCCGAACAAGTGTTTCTGGCTACGGTATGCAGGGCGATCTCTATACCATTACCTATCCCAATGGAGACGAGCTAAAAAGCGCCGTCTTTAAGGACTTTTTAATAGATGTAACGCTAGATCTTGCCCAAACTAACAGCGTGGTGGGTCTACTGGGCAACAAAAACGGAAAGACTGAGGATGATTTATCACTTCGAGATGGAACGATTTTAATCAATCCTCTAGCACCCGAAAATCTATACGGGGCATTTTCTAGTAGTTGGCAGGTTACAGAAAGTGAGTCTTTATTCAGCGTGATTGGCTTAAATCCGGTCAACGCTTCTTCTCTGGGCAATGACGCAGCCGCCCTGTCACAACGCTTTATCTTTGGCGGAAATGACGACGATACGCTGATTGGGGTAGACAGCACTTCGGTAAACCCTGGTAAAGGCGAGATCGATCTTTTTATGGGGATTAAGGGCGCTGATACTTTTGTCCTTGGCGATCAAAAGAGTTCGTACTACGTTGGGTTAGGTGCGCAAGACTATGCACTAATCACCGATTTATGGGCAGAAGATCGCATTCAACTGCATGGTAGTGCAAGTGATTATGTACTAGGCAGCGCTCCTATTGGCTTGACCAATGGAACAGGAATTTTCCTATCTCAAGATTCCAATGAGTTAGTCGGAATTATTCAAGATAGAACGCTCACCAGTCTAGATTTGTCTAACTCCACCCTCTTTCAATACGCCTAAAAAACCTGCGAATTAGTCTAGTTCTTCATAGAAGGGCTTGCTCTCGCTGCCTTCTACAGGCCAGTCCTCATTTTCGCCGCCGATAAATAAACGCTCTAGCTGCACAAAGTCTTTACTGAACTGCACTAGGGCGTTGAGGAGAATATCTAGGGCGATCGCATCGCTCGTCCCCAAATCAAACCAGCAGCGACCCCAGTAGCCCTCGTACTCAAAGTTGCCCATATTGTGCATGAGCGCCATCATCGAACCAGTGCTTTCACTGTAGTCAAGGTAGCTAAGATCTAGCCCTGCATCTTGTACCTGAAGGTTTTCGGCATTAAAAGCACCGAGCTTACCCATGTAAAACCAAGACTCAAACACCTGCTCTAGGTAAAGCTTTTCTTGCTCAGAAGGAGTAGTTTCAAATTCAATCCAAATCCAAAGGTCAAAGGGATTAAACTCTCGAAATTCAACCTGCATAGTGAGTATGGGTTTCCCGTTACGGATTCTTGGCGTGCGTCTTCACTGTACCAGCCGCCCATACCTTTAAGCTAAAATAGCGCAGGCTTGGCTACTAGACCTCTTTCACAGATATTACCCTCTCCCCCAGCCCCTCTCCCATAAAGGGCGAGGGGAGTCAGAATTAGCCCTTCTCCCCTAGTGGGAGAAGGGTAAAGCCCTCGGCTATAAGAAAGGGATGAGGGGGCTAAGACTGTGCAAGACGTCTAATGGCATAGCGCCATAGCGATGGGGCAAATTGCAGGACAGAGATTGGATTAATGCTGTTTATCAAAAACTTGGTTTATCATCCCCCAGCAACCCCTGAGGCGATCTTAAAACAGATCAATCTAGAACTGGGCACCCAAGAAATGGGGCTAATTATCGGGCCAAGCGGATCGGGCAAAAGTACGCTGCTCGAAATTTTGTCTGGGCTTGCCACACCCACATCAGGCACACTGCACTGGCGGCGGCAGGCATTAGCGCCCACTGACCTACAACAATTGGCAGGGCTGGTGTTCCAGTTCCCAGAGCGGCACTTTTGCGGTGGCTCCGTGGTTGAAGAACTGCGGCTGGGACACCCTGAAATTTCGACCGATCAGGTCTATCAGGCACTAGAGTCTGTGGGTTTAGAACAGCTTTCGCTGCATACTTCGCCGCAGTCGCTCAGTGGAGGGCAGCAACGGCGGTTAGCGCTGGCGGTACAGCTCATCCGTCAGCCCCATTTGCTGCTGCTCGATGAACCCACCGCAGGATTAGACTGGTCTATGCGTCGTCAACTGATGCAGGTACTCAAGGGGCTGAAGCAGCACTGGAGCCTATTGGCTGTCACCCACGAGCCTGCTGAGCTGTTGGAGATTGCCGATCGCTGTTGGTTGATTCAAAATGGCAGGGTGGAGTCGATTTCTCCCCAAGACCTCAAGCAGCGCCTGAGCGTTAATGCGCTGGATCCATTCCATGACGCAGCCCCTTCCGTTTTGTAACGTTGCAAGTTTTTTTTAATAGATGTCTGAGCTTTTTGATCTAACGCTGCCAACTTTCTCAGAAATTTGGCAAAGCACACTCAATTGGTGTCCGACTGAGCCACAGCAGGTTCAGTTTCAAGATCTTTTGACGCAGCTTTGCGCCCTCAATACGCGCGTCAATCTTACGCGCATCACCACCCCCGAAGCCTTTTGGGAGAAACACCTGTGGGATTCTCTCTGGGGCATTCAGACATGGCTTCATGCGGAACCGACTCCACTTCGCTGCATTGATATTGGCACGGGCGGCGGGTTTCCAGGGATTCCGGTAGCGATCGCCCTCCCTCTCTCCCACGTCACGCTCTTAGACTCCACCCGTAAAAAAATCACCTGTCTCGAAAGCCTGTGCCAGACATTACCGTTGCAAAATGCTGCTCCCGTGTGCGATCGCGCTGAGGTTTTGGCGCGGAGTAAGGGCGATCGCGCGTCCTATGATATGGCCTTCATTCGGGCGGTTGGTTCTGTCTCTAACTGTGCAGAGTACACGATGCCCTTTTTGAAGGTAGGCGGCACCGCCGTGATTTACCGAGGCCAATGGAGCGTAGAAGAAGAACAGGTGTTAGAGCAGGTGTTGCCAAAGCTTGGCGCAAAGCTATCAGACCTGCGGAGTACGACCACGCCCCTTACCCAGGCACAGCGTCA
>JBGSVR010000073.1:0-10902 GCA_041752855.1 Thermosynechococcaceae cyanobacterium | reverse complement strand
AGCTTATTAACACAACGCGACAATATCCAAAGGTGCTGCGCGCTCACGCTTGGGAAATGTATCAGGTGCTTCAACGAAGCAAAAAAGAGACTGGGGCTTCGGCCAATGGCGTTTTGGCGGGGTATGTAGGGCAGAAAATTTTGCTGGGGGAATACAGACAAGGCTGGGATTTTATGCTGGCAAGCTATGATCGCAAGTCTGACTGGGGTCTAGAAATCTATAAGGGTGATAAAGCCGTTGGCAAATATCCTAATTTCCCAGCGGCGCTAAAGGCATTTTTGATCCGCAATGGCTATTTAGACAAAGCCGGAAAGCCGATCGCCGCTGATCGATAGCGCTTGAGTTGAGAAGAAGATTGAGGAGAAGAAATGCTTATAAATTTTGGCATTCAATAGGGCGATCGCAGGTTACAGAGCGTAAAGCCCATCATTTAAGTTCTTTTCAACTTAATAACGCTGAATACAGATGATGGGAGCAAGATTACCGTAGGATTTTGTGTACCCCCCATTGCTGTGGACTGTTGACCGAACCATGAGTTCACCCTCGCCCTTTACCTGGGAACAAGCTAGGCAAACTGCTGACCAAGCAGTATTTCGTCAATTTGGAGAACATCTCAAAGACTGCGAACTAGAGGTCTTGCAAGGAGCCTGGGACGGGCTAACCTACGAAAAAATGTCAGAGGAATTCTACCGCTCTGTTAACTACATTAGGGGAGACGTCGGGCCAAAACTATGGCAGAAACTGTCTGATGCCCTGGCAGAAGAGGTGAACAAAAAGAATTTCAAAGCTGCCCTTGAACGCGCGTCATCTGTACGGTCGAATCCCACCAAGGATCCCGTAGGCACTAGCGCCACTATAGCGCACACTCAGATTCCGTTCCCAGAAGGGTCACTACCCGTAGACTCGCCATTTTACCTAGAGCGGGAAGGCGTGGAGTCGCTTTGTTATGGGGCGATCGCCAAACCAGGGTCCCTCACCCGCATTAAAGCACCCAAACTCATGGGCAAAACCTCCTTAATGTCCAGAATTTTGGCTCAGGGAAAAGCTCAGAACTATCAAACCGTTCAGTTAGACCTCTGTGGCGTTGAGCGAAGCATTATTACCGATCTAAATAAGTTTTTGCGCTGGATTTGTCTGATGGTGGGTCGCCAGTGCCAACTAGACAACCGACTTCATGAACTTTGGGACACCGAAATTTTAGGCAGTAATGACAACTGCACCGCATATTTTGAAGAATACTTACTGATAGAAACAAACAGACCTATCGTTTTAGCACTCGATAATGTAGACTATATTTTTCCTCATGTTGAAGTCGTCGAAGATTTTTTAGGAATGCTGCGAAGCTGGCACGAAAAAGGAAAAATTTTACGACAGTGGCAACAGCTTCGACTTGTTATGGCTTATTCTACAGAATGCTATGTTCCATTAGACATGAATCAATCTCCGTTTAATGCAGGCATACCTGTAGAACTAAAAGAATTTGACTTTAAGCAGGTCAATAATTGGGCTTATCTTTACGGAATCAACTGGAACCCCGCTCAAGTTAAGGCATTAATGGCAATGGTTGGCGGACATCCTTACTTAGTCGGGTTAGCACTTTACGAAGTCGCCACTCAAAAAATGGGATTAGACCAGATCCTGCAAAGCGCTGCAACCGAAGCAGGCATTTATAGTAGCCACCTCCGTCGGCACCTAGAAACCCTGAAATCTTCCCCCACTTTATTTGAGGCATTTCAGCAGGTGGTCGCATCCACAGAACCCGTCGAACTCAGCTCAATGCACACCTATAAACTGCATAGCATGGGTTTAGTACAGCAGAACAACAATCAGGTGCAGCCTAGCTGTAGCCTATATCGAGAGTATTTCTATCGCGTACTGCATTAGCAGGTGCTACGTGAGGTTGTATGGCAAAAGCACCATTGGGCTTTTATCAATTTGGGGGAAGCCTTGACAGCGATGCCCCCAGCTATGTCTGGCGCAAGGCAGACCTCACGTTTTATGAGGCACTTAAAGCTGGTCAGTTTTGCTACGTCTTAAATTCTCGGCAGATGGGCAAATCTAGCCTCCGGGTGCAGGCGATGAATCAGCTTCAGAAAACGGGAGCCATTTGCATCTCTATTGATCTGACGGGAATCGGGAAACAAGATGTAACCCCTGAAAAATGGTATGCCGGAGTGGTTCAATCTTTGGTAAATGGCAGCCCACTGAGTGCGAATATTCAGTGGCGGACTTGGTGGCGAGAGCGCCAAGATTTACTATCCCCTATGCAGCGACTTGGCTTATTTATTGAAGAAGTTTTACTCGTTGAGATTCCGCAACCTATTATTATTTTTGTGGATGAAATTGACCGAGTACTGAGCCAGAACTTTTCTCTGGATGATTTTTTTGTACTCATTCGATTTTGTCTAGAACAGCGCTCGATTAACGCTTCCTATCAGCGTCTTACCTTTGCCTTATTGGGGGTTGCAACGCCCAACGATCTGATTCGCGATAAAACCCAACCTCCTTTTAATATCGGTACCGCTATTGACCTTCATGGGTTTGAGTTTCATGAAGTTCAGAATCTTGCGCAAGGGCTGAGAGGCCATGTCAAGGATCCTCATAGGGTGATGCAAGAAATCTTAGATTGGACGGGAGGACAGCCTTTTTTAACGCAAAAGCTCTGTCACCTAGTGGCGGCAGCAACTGGTTCAAACTGTTCTGTTAATCAGATTGTGCAGGATTGTCTCATTGACAATTGGGAGTTTCAAGATGAGCCAGAGCATTTGCGAACCGTGCGAGACAGAGTGCTGAGAAATCAGCTACGCGTAGGACGACTTTTGAGCCTGTATCAGAACATTCTTCAAAACGGCGCAATTGCCTCTCATGGAGAACCCGATCAAAGGGAACTGCGTTTATCAGGGCTGGTCATAGAGAGACGGGGGCAGCTCATCCCCCATAATCGCCTGTACAAAGCTGTCTTTAATGCAGATTGGGTGGCTCAAAAATTAGCGGCGCTACGCCCCTATGAAGAAATGCTCACCCGTTGGATAGCGTCAGGTTGTGAAGATGAGACTTTTTTGCTTAAAGGGCAGCTTCTGCAAGATACGTTGGCCTGGGCGTTAGGAAAAAGTTTAGGAGATCGAGACTATCAATTTTTAGCGGCGAGTCAGGACTTTGCCAAACAACAGACCCAAGCCGCCCTAGAAGTAACAGAACAGGCCAGTCAAATCTTAGCTTGCACCCGACAAGTTGCTCAGATAGAGGTTTCTCGCCAGCGTTTAAGCTGGCGCTGGCTTCCTAAAATTGCTTTTTCGGTGGCAGTACCTGTCCTGATTGTGCAATTTGGCGGCTTATTTCAGGGGCTGGAGTGGAACTTGCTAGATCAGTATTTTCGGTGGCGACCTTTGGAAGGTGCCGATGCTCGAATTGCGGTGGTTGCAATGGATGAGTCAGAGCTTGAACAGGTAGGGCAATGGCCTGTCCCAGATCGGGTGCTGGCTGAGCTGATTCGCAAAATTAAGGCACAAAAGCCTAGAGCTATTGGCCTAGATCTCTATCGAAATTTATCCATTGCGCCAGGGCATCCCGAACTAGTGCAAGAATTTCAAACAACGCCCAACTTATTTGGCATTGAGAAGGTGGTCGGCACGCCGATCAAACCGCCTTCATTGCTTGAGCAAAGGCAGCAGATCGGTTTTTCTGATCAGGTGTTAGATACAGATGGCAAAGTCCGTCGGGCGCTACTATCGGTGAGTTTAGCCGAGGGTAATGTCAGCTATAGTTTGGCAGTAAAGCTGGCGCTGCACTACCTCAAGGCTGAAGGCGTAGACATCGTGCCGCTGAATGGAGATCGGATGCGCCTCGGCAAAGCGATTTTGAATCGGTTTGAGCAGAACGACGGTGGCTATGTGCGCGCAGAGTCTGGGGGGTATCAAATACTGCTTAATTTTCGCGGAACCCAAAATAGCTTTCCAGTCTATTCGCTAAAAGCGGTACTCAATCAGCAAGGCTCTCTGAAGGGCTTGCGCGATCGCATCGTCTTGATTGGCACAACGGCAGAAAGCCTCAACGATTTCTTTTATACGCCCTACAGCAGTGGGTTAGTAGGTTCTCCTGACCGCATGTCTGGGGTTGTGCTTCAGGCCAATATTGTCAGCCAGCTGATCAGCTCGGCGTTGGATGGGCGATCGCCGCTATACGTTTGGCCTAAGCCCCTTGAATGGCTGTGGGTCTTCGCTTGGGGGGCAGTAGGTTTAGGGATTGGCTGGCGCTGGCAATCGGTAATGGGAGTTACGATTGGTCTGGTGTTTGTAAGCGGAAGCTTAGTGGCGATCGCCTACCTAAGCTTTCTGTTGGGCTGGTGGATCTGCGCAGTGCCTGCGCTGCTGACGCTTTGGGGTACAACGGCAGTGCTACTGATCGTGAACAATCGCCAAAAAGAACGGCTTTTGTTCAAAATTTGCTTAGAGAAGCTCTTAGCGCAAAGTAAAGATTATCCCATTGCGGGACGAATTGCCCTTGAGTACTTTAAGCAGTCAGAAACGCTTCAGAATCAAGCTGAGATTGATGAGTATTTGACCCAGCAAAGTATTGAACATGGAAATCCAGACTTTCCTAAAACCGAATTGGCTCCTGGGAAATAGGCTCTAGCCCTTGAGCGTTAAGAACATCTGCCCAGGCTTCCGTTAAAGTTGGGTCATTGGGCTGTGATTTGCGCTCTTGCGCCAGTGCCGTCACCATGTCGTACCAAAGCCCCTGTTCTGCATTGCGAAAAACCCGATCTAAAGGCGTCCCCTGAGCAGGAAGTTGGGATAGCGGCACTCGTTTTACCCAAGCGGCGATCGCCGGATCGTTCGGGTTTGGTCTTTCGCCACACACCAACACCACAGCCCACTGATAGGTTTCACCAACCTTGAGAGACGGTGCATCCGCTGGCGGCTGAAAGCTAAAAATACCAGAAGTTGCTGGAGCCGGAAAAATCCACTGAGCATGATACGAAGCATCCTCTTTTTGCACGCTCAAAACCACTTGTTTCGCAGACGTTTGAGGGAGGTAAGCCCAAAAGGTAGGACGCTCTGCCACGGTTAGCCCAGCGTTCGCCGTTGGCACAATAGCGCTCAGCGGCGGCTGGTGCAATATCCCGTCAGGAATGGACGCAGCCGCAATATCTTGAGGACACCGCCGCCCCCGTGACCCAGCCCCGACGGTTCGATCAGGTCTTTTGTCGCCTGCGGGGGGTTTAAACAACACTTTGGCAGTAGATACCTTTCCCCTTGCGATCGCGTTTGTGGGGAGTGGCGCGGCAAAGGCGGCTTCTAGACCGAGGGGTTCTAACCCAACGAGCAATAGCCCGACAGCGAAAGAACAACCATAAAAACAGTGCTGATGTAACATGCATTTTCCCTCCCATGTTGACTTCATGTCTTTGTCTAGAGCCTTATTTTCAATGACCGGAATCAAGAATACGACCCAATACTGTTCGATTACGTCTCAACATCCTTGCACTCGCCCCCCAGCCCCCCAAGTTTGGGGGGTTCTGAACTCAAAGTCCCCCAACCTTGGGGGATTTAGGGGGCGAGTGCAATGGTCTATTCCTCTTATCCGAACAGTATTTGAAATACGGTCTGTCAACTCATCAAAAGACATACATTACCTATCCCAGAAAAAACAGGATGATGCAAGCAGGAAAAGTTCAGACATTTTTAAATGACTTCAGCAAAAGTCTGTTTAAATCAGGTAAATACTCAATTGTGTTTGCGAAAGGGAATCTTAAAGCCAATTGCCAACCAAAACAAAGGGTGCCCAGTAATAAGGGTGCTGATATTGCGTTGATTTTAATAGGGAAAGCTGCGCCTCACGGAGCGCCTGCGCTTTACCAACGCCAGGCTTTGCCAGTGCCTTATAAAAATTCGTCATCAAGTCAGCCGTAGATTGATCTTGCACCGACCAGAGCGTAGCTAAGGTACTGCGCGCACCCGAGCGCACGGCAAGCCCTGCCAGCCCTAAGGTTGCGCGTTTATCTCCTACGGCGGTTTGACAGGCACTTAAGATGAGAAGTTCGATGGGGCTACGTCTGGGGCGATCGCCACTTTCTCTCAGAAGCTGGTCTAAGTTTTTGACATTCACGCGCTCATCCCAGGTCAGCAAAAAGGTGTTTTCGGCGTTGGAGGAAAACTGAGCATGGGTTGCCAAATGAATACCAGAAAATTGAGTAGATGCAATGGTGGCTTGCAGGCGATCGCGGGTAAATTGCCCATTCAAAAGCACCTGAGACGGCACCGCATCGGAAATTTCTTTTACCTCTTGTGCAACACCTGGCAGTGAATTAAAGCCTTGACGAGACTCCGCCAGTCCACCAATTAACGTTCTGGATTTGTCGGCAGAACGTGGACGTGAACTCAAAAGCTGTAGCCCTGGCGTTAGCGCAAGGCCATATTCTTCGGCAAGGTACTGTTTACCGTCATGCAGTGCGGCAACGGGCACCCCTCTCAAAACCCCGTCTAAAACAAACACAAGAGTTTCAACCCCGCTACTTTTAAGCTCTGTCGCCGCAGGGCGCAGAAGCCAGTCGTATAGCTTTTGCTTAGGCTGTAGCGGATTTGGGGTAGAGACGAAGGGGTTCAAAGTGGCGTATAGGTCATCCACGGTGCGCTCTACTTCTCCGTAACCCTGAGCGTCTGTCTTTAGAGGGGTTGCGTAATACCGCAGGGGTTTTCCAGGTAGAGACAGAATAACGGCTAGTCGTTCTGGCAAGACAATGCCGTAAACAACTGCTGCCTTGAGGTCAAGGCGATCAATTGGCTGGGTGCGTGCTTCTATACAGGCTTCTCTAAAAAAGTTGTTCAGCTCCGCTAGCTGGAGCGATTCAATCACGTCCCTAGCCTGCATGAGATGCGCTTGACTAGAAGTTTTGGGTTGCAAGAGCAAATCTACTAGCTCTCGATACACGGGTTCAACGCGATCGCGGAATGTGAACTGAATATCGGGATCGGTGGCAACTAAATCACGACGCAGGGACTGAAGAGTTTCGTAAGCCAGGGTATAGGCTGCGATCGCCTTTGTTTGCTGACCTTGACGTTGATACAGTCTGCCGAGTTGCCACTGCCACAGATAAACCAGTTCTGGGTTATTGAAGGCAGACAACTGCTGGAGTGTCTGTTCGGTTAACTGCTGTGACTCTGCCAATGTTCCGGTTTGTTGGGTCACAGCGGCAACATACCCAAGGGCGTTGGCTGCGGTGGTGCGATCACCTAGAGTTTGCGCCTGACGATAAGCGGTTGTGGCTAGGGTTTGAATCGTGGGCCAAGACGGGATTTGTGAGAGCTGAAGGACGGCACCTGTGGTGGAAGGAAGGGTGGAATTGGCAAACAGACAAGGCTGCAAAAGAGGGGAAGTAAGCGGATTGCTGCTGGGGTTTAGCCCCACCTGAAGACACATGAGATTTTGCGCTAGCTTAAGCTGTGCTGAGACAGCCGCATGGCTGGGCGGAAGCTGCGCAAGACGGCCTTGAAGCTTAGACAGCAAGTCAGGAATCAAAGACCACTGTCGAGTTTCTATCAGCAAATTGAGCAGATTGAGCTGAGCCTGAACGCCCACGGTTTGGGAAGATTCGGCATTTCGGTAGCAGGCGATCGCCTGTTGGTAAAAACCAGCCGCACCCTTGGGCGAGTCGGTAAAACAGTTTTCTGGTGGGGCAACTGCGGCAAAGTCGTTGGGGAGCTTAAGCGTGGGTCGAGTCTGGGACAAGAGTGCTTTATTGCCAAGGGCACGAGCGGTATTGCCAGAACTAAGGGAGATGGCGGCGAGGTTTGGAGCATCGCCTAGGAACCGAGCTAACTGCCAACCTGTTTTTAGTGCAAGTTGAGACTGTTCTGGTTGACCCACCACGCGCAAAATGTTGCCAAGGCTCCGCAGCCCTAGAACCTGAAGAGGAACGGGGACAGGGAGCAATGTCTGTATCGAAAAATTTGATAGCTCACAGCCTTGATGGGTGATGGATAGCGCATCTAGGACGGTTTGACAGGCTTTTGGGTATAGCCCTAAATCTTGCAGAGCCTGGGCTTGGTTTATCTGACTGGAGATCGCCCCATTAACATTCCCCAATTTTCGATAAAGTTCGGCGCTGGTTTTCCAGGTCTTTAGTGCCTTATCTGGCTGTGCTGTGGACTGCTGAAGCTGCCCCTGAATCTCTAAGGTAGCGGCAAGAATGCGTTGTTGGTCTACAGTCGAGCTTTGATTGTTGAGAAGGGTCAGACTTTGGGCGATCGCCGCTTTTGCCGCGTCCCATTTACCAAGCTGCTGTTGCGTTAGGGAAAGGTTACTGAGCGCCATTGCCTGGTTGAGGCGATCGCCCTTGGCGTTATAGCGTTCAACGTCTTGCTGCCAAAGAACTTCTGCCTCTGCAAAGCGCCCAGATTGATAGCGTTCTTTTGCCGACTCTAAGAGACGGGTTTGGTCTTGAAGCGCAGGGGTAGAGATTGACCGCTGAGCAGTCAGGAGCGGAATGCTTAGACTGATGAAGCATAGAAGAACTGCAAGAATGGGCGATCGCCGTCTAACTAGCGTTTGAGTAAAGCGCTTAATACTGCGCCCTAGGCTGGAGCAATATCCCACAGTTTTCGACCTCCCTATCTATGCGCTGCAATATTAGAAGATGTCTGAGAAGTATCAAGCACTCTGCATTTGCCCCTTAAATCCCCCAAAATTGGGGGACTTTGAGTTCAGAACCCCCCTTTCTTATAGCCCGAAGGGCTTTAATTGGGGGGCTGGGGGGCGGGTGCAACGATGTTCAGTAGTTTTCAGACATCCTCTTAAACCGAATCCAGAACGAAACAAAGCCTTTATCTACGCTAAACAGACTTTAAAGCTCATCTGGTCAGTCACTTTTAGACACCTGATTCTATCTGATTTTTTTAGGTCATATTCAGTATGTCCTGACATTATTCATACATTTAGGTTTCACGGTGATCGAAAACACCAAAAGTACCTGACTTTTTCCTATTGCCTATAAGTGAATTTATAGACAGAGTATCTACATGCATTGATCTTGTTTCCCCTAATCGAATCAAACGAATCGCTTTGAATGACCAAACCGAAAGCGAATCAAATGAACTTAATCAACCCAAACATTGATTTATCTAATGTTTACCGAGTTGGTTCTTATCTCTTGGGGGTACAGCAATGTTTATTGATCCATCTCCACTGTCTAATAGTTTAGGTTTTCTGGCTTTAGGGGGCTATATTGCGACCCTCTTGCCCACTAATTTAAGGATTGTTTTCCCCCAAACAAAACAGGCAAAAATGCCAAAATGGCTTCTCAAAAACCGCCGATTGATTGGTATTCTGTCTTTCTGTTTAGCCTTAGGGCATGGCTATCTATTAGTTATTAAGAGAGATTTTGACTTTTTTGACCCTTCAACCTTTTGGGTCTATATCCAGGGAGTAATAACATTTATTATCTTTACACTATTGGCAATTACTTCTAATGATTGGAGTATGAGAAGGCTTAAAAAGAACTGGAAACGACTCCATAGTCTGACCTATTTAGCGATGTTTCTTTTGACCTGGCATGTCTGGGACAAAATGGCAGAGCATTGGAGCCATTTAACGCCAGTAGGCTTAGTCATCCTTTTTACGATTAATGGTCTCTATCTATACCGCTGTTGGATTGAACGTCGCAATAAGCAACAAAGCGCCAATTCAAGGCTAAAAAATAAAGCAGCCGAACCAAAAGTTCAAGAAAAGATTGCGGCTTAGTCAATTGAGACGGTGTTCTTCCCCATTGAACATGGAATCTCCAGTTATGAGGGCAAAGCACATGTCTTGGAAATCTTCTACCATTTCGGCCTTAACCACGATGACAGTCATTTTTGGCGGTATTGGGTGCGTCAATGTATTCTCGCAATCTCAAAGAAATAGCGTAGCGGCGAATTTCTCTTCTTCCTCAAAACCGTTACGCACTTTAGAGGGGCATACGGCTTGGGTCTATGCGATCGCCTTTAGCCCTGATGGACGCTATTTAGCCAGCGGTAGCTACAACAAGCAAATTAAAATTTGGTCGCCTGCTAGCGGCACGTTATTACATACCCTCGAAGGTCACGGAGATGCGGTGGTGGCTTTGGCAATATCCCCCAACAGTCAGGTTCTCGCCACTGGCAGTTGGGATAACCGAATTAAGCTCTGGCAACTGGATACAGGTCAACTCCTAGCGACACTCAACGGGCACACCGATGATGTTCACGCGATCGCCCTAGACCGATCTGGCTCCTCTTTGATGAGTGGCAGTGCCGATAAAACAGTGCGGATATGGAATATCAAGACGGGCAAAACCATTCGGCAATTGTGGGATGGCGATTTGGTTAGAACCGTTGCCTTTGGCCCAGATGGACAGATGGCGATCGCCGGAGATGAGAGCGGCACTATCAAAATCTGGCGCATTAGCGATGGCGCACTATTGGCAAATCTGAAGGCGCATTCTAAGGCGGTACGGGCGATCGCCTTTAGCCCCGATGGGCAGACCATTGCCAGCGGTAGCGCAGATGGAACAGTCAAGCTTTGGGAGGCAACAACGCACCTTTGGCGGCAAACATTGACAGGGCATTCTGGTGCGGTTTGGTCGGTGGCATTTAGCCCCGATGGTAAGACGTTAGCGAGCAGCAGCTATGACAAAACTGTCAATATCTGGAGCTTACCGCAGGGGCAGCGTGTCCGCACTTTGATGGGTCATGACAAGAGTGTATGGGCGATCGCCTTTAACCCTAGTGCGCCCATAATTGCTAGCGGCAGCGCTGATGCAACCATTAAGCTTTGGCAGACTGCAATGGCAAAATGACGATTTAGAAGCTCAATAAAAACTTTCATTAAAACGTTCGATAAATGTATGAATACTCAAGGTAAAATAAAGTGAAATCTAATCTTAAA
>JBGSVR010000072.1:0-2092 GCA_041752855.1 Thermosynechococcaceae cyanobacterium | reverse complement strand
GAGGGCAGTGATTACGTCAACGATAAGGCTGAAGCATTGAAGCAGCATGGCTTTAATCTCTATATGGAGAAGTTTGATGAGGCGATGCACGATCCTGAACTTGCCAAGCGCGTTGAGGATAAATATCTGGGAAAGTTTCCGGCTCGTTGGAATTTGAAGCCGAAGAGCTAAAGCCCTTGGGCATTGTCTTCAATGCCTACCTAGAGAGACACCTTGCAGCGGCGCGATATCGGCTAAAAGAAGATCTCGTGGCCCAAGCTGCCCAGATTGACCAGCTCGACCGCAAGCAAAAACAACTGCTTGCTCAAGCGAAGGCGATCGCACAAACTCAAGCCAAAAGAGAACAGGCGATCGCCAAAGCACAAACTGAGTTTGAGGCAAAAGCGAAGGCTGAACGGGAACGGGCGCAACGGCTCAATAATGAGAAGTTTGCTAAATGGCTGGATAATGCGTCGTGGGCTGTGCGGGTGTTTTGCACAGACTCGCATGTTCTCGCTTGGGCGATCGGGATAACGGCGATCGTCCTGGTGCCCTCGACGGCGGCGCTTACGATTCGGACTGTCGTTGATGAAGACTGCTTTAAGTCGCCGTTGTGTGGCTGGGCGGTGACGACTTTCGTTAAGTGAAAAAAGCAACGAGCATTAGAATATTAGGCCAAAGAAGAGGGGTTGCTCACCCTTATTATTGGCCTAAACTGCCACTATCTCATGCCGTGACTGGACTTACCACAGATCTGCAAACTCGAAGCCTTCTCCTTCTCCTGGGCGCGACGGAAGCGGTCAATGCAATGCTTCCGCGTGGCGCTGGCGGGTAGGGGTAAGGGCGATCGCCCTTACCGTCGCTACTCATCAGAATCGGTGCTGTAAGACAGGCTTTCTGGGTAAAGTGCTGTTAACTCGGATAGTATTCCCTCCACCTGTTCGAGCGCAGTCATTATGCCGAATACCTGAGCTTCTAGATCGATAGCAAAATTAAATAGGTCTTCAACTTGGCTTCGAGACCCATCGTTGAATACATCCATTGCTAGCTGATGTAGCCTCAGTAGATCGGTACGCAGTGGCGCGGGAGTACAATTTTCGTCGTCGCTCAACTCTTGTCGGATCACATCGACTGCATCGACTGCGCTCAGCAACTTGGTCGTTTCAAAACTATCGTATAATTCGTTCCATTCTTCATCTGTGATACTGGTCGCCATAGGATTGCTCTGCGGTTTCTGTTCAAATTGACAATGGCACTAACTCAATACCTCAGTCAACTTAGGGATCTGCCCTCCACTTTCAAGTTTATTCAGTGCCCCTCTGCGGCATCAGCTCACTACCTCAAAGCCACCGCAACCCGCTCTCTCAGCCAATGCTCATGCACCAACTCACCTATGCGCTCCATCGTCTCCGATGGCCTAAGCATTAGCACTTCTGCCATGTCAAAAGTTTGCTCTAGTTCAGCGGCTGCTTCGTAGCAGTGCTGGGGCGTTGCAAAAGGTTGGCGTAGGAATATGTCGCCTGTCTCAGCGTCGGCTATCCAGTATTGCTGGGCGCTCCGGCTGTGCAGGATGGTGAGATGTTCTAGTGCAGGGCGTTTCTCCAGTCCTTGATCCAATTTCTCGGAGAGTATCCGCTGTCCACGAATCTGCTCCAGTTTTGAATAGCGTTCAACGCGACCCATCTCAATCCTGGGCGGTGCTTCTGAGAATGACCGCGACTCAGAGACAGTCCGCCTGACTTTCACTAACTCCGGCTTGGTCTGCTGCCTATCGTCTGCTGAAGCGTTGGCTTGTTCAGCGCTCCGAGCGGCAACACCTTTGTGTCCTTCTGCGCCCCAACCAATGCGAATGCGCTTCACTTGCGGGGCTGAAGCTTCTGCGGGTGCTTCAGGCGTTGGCGCAGGCGATGGTCGCGTGGGCTTTGCAGTGGGATTTACGAAGATGATTTCGTTAGTCAATGGCGTTCCTCTGGTTTCGACTTTGGACAAATCAAAATTACCCACCTGTTAATTCCAGGTGAGTAGATAGGCATAACTGCGATCTATTCTAAAAACTACGCAGCTATTACAGGCAAAGTATTTTGAGACTTACCTTTTTTAATCACTGGCAATC
>JBGSVR010000071.1:0-23459 GCA_041752855.1 Thermosynechococcaceae cyanobacterium | reverse complement strand
CGAATGAAGGATGACTCTAAAGAGGTTAACTTCGGCTATGAGTGCGGGGTTGGCATTGATAACTTCACGGAGTGGAAAGAAAGCGACATCATTGAGTCTTATCAACTGGTGACGAAACGCCGGACGTTATCTATGGTCTAAGCGTAAGCGGTAGGTATAAAAAAGCGGCTCCCAGGTTGGGGGTCGCTTTTTGTATCTAGGCGTTCGATGAGCTGTACTAAAAGCTAGTCATGGCCTCCCAAAAAAATTCCCTAAAGGTTGGGTTATTGAATCGTCGCTTTGCTACTGAGCTGCTGCACAACAAAAATATCTAAACAAGCTTGGCTAGCATCTGTTACAACCCACGGATGACCGAGGTACGAGAGTCTCAGCGAACTCTGATTTGGAGCTAGGTCAAAACGGTGTACCCGCGCCCCTGCGTAGTCAAGCCAATAAACCTTAACGGTGATATTTTTTTTGTTGATAAAGGTAATCGTGGCGGGTAATCCTAGGCTTGATCGCAGGGTTCCTTCACCAGCACAAGCAGAGGAGGCAACAACTGGCGGCTGTATCTCCATCACGCGGGAGGTAACGGTACTGCTCACCTGTCGTGCTTCAACTTTGGTAATGTCGCTCTGGAAAAATAAATTAACCTGTTTGCCTTCTACGCAGCTATAAAATCCACCCGATCCAGACAACACACCAGAACACGTTGGGTTGTTCTGTCTTGTCGTAGATAATGCATCTATCATAGGGTCGCTAGACACTGGACTGCTGCAAGGATTAATCGTGCCGTCCGCAGCAGGCACCCGACCATAGCGAGTCAACATTCTGGGCTGGAGCCATCCGCTAGGGCTAGGGCGAATATCATACACAATGGGGTCAAAATCTGCTGGCGTTGGAGGGGCTACACCTGCATTTGGGCCACCCACTGGACAAATTGCCGGAATATTTGTGCCCGTTGGGCGTTCAAGGTACAGCCCAAGGGTTCCGTAGCTGCCTAAATTAGCCAAGTTAACCCCTGCACTGGTGACAACATCGGGTAAAGTGACGGTTGTGCCGTTGGCGGTTAAGGTTGACGATGCATTGATAGAGCGTGCCATCCGAATTTCATTGGTCATAAAGTCCAATGCTTTGTTGAGTTCGCTTTGTCGTGCAGAACGCGATTGTGCCTCTTGGCTCATACTCATGGCAGAGATTAATCCTGACCAGGCAACTAAAATGACGACTGCGCCTAAAATGCCAGCGACTAGCAGCTCAATCAACGTAAATCCTTCGTTAGAAGATTTGGCAAATTTCTCGCGTCGAAAGGGTTGCATCAACGAGAACCTTCTAAGATTGTTTCGGTTCAGACGTGGTGGTTGTTTCATTGCTGCTTCCAGTCCAAGGCAGTGCAAACCCCTTTATCTGTAATGTCGGTTGGCGTAGTGCCGCCCGTGTAAACGCCAACGCGCGTTAAGCCTAATGTGCTTGAGATGGCAACGCACTTTTTGGGAACCTTAGGGTTTTCTACATAGGCCACAACTTTTCCAGTGGGATCTGCCGGAAGTAAAGGTGGCCTTAGCGCACTGAGAATGGAAAAATCTGCACTTCCAAGTGTGCCAAATCTGACCTCAACAACGTTAGACGATGGCACTATTGGGAGCGTTGAATTTGGGATGGGCACGATTGAAAGGGGCGCAATAGGGATGGGGATAGGGATTGCAGGCTGTATGTTGGTCGCAAGGTTAACATTTTCAGATAGTTCAGAACTCCCTGAGGTTAAGCAATTACCTGTAATTTGGTTTTGTTTTCCATTTCCATTGCCATTTCCATTCTTCTTTGGAACTTGAACGGTGCAAACTTGATTTTTACGAATGGCCTGACGCTGCGCGTCTTGTAGAGCCGTTTGTAGATTAGTGACCGTTTGCGCTACTTGGATGCCATCTATCATCGCTGTAAAACTAGGGGCTGCCACTGCACTTAAAATACCGATGACTGCAATAATGACAATCATTTCAATCAGGGTAAAGCCCCTTTGCCAAATTTGCTGGGTTCTGTGGTGCGATCGCCGTTTCAGTCTCATTGCTTCCAATTTATCCCCTGAGTTATTAAGATGCCCCCACGATGTTGAGTTTTAACGTTGTCGTAAAATAAGTTCAAATTGCCCTTTAGTTGGGGCATTTAAATCCAGCATAGATGGCAACCTCGGTGTTAATTTTGGCAACTTCTGCCCCCCCATCGGTCGGCGTTACGGTATAGGTCAGCTTCAATAATTTGTAGGGGTTCTCAGAACTGGCGTAATCCCCCGTTCGGGTGAGCAAAAATGATTTGCCGCCAAAGGTTTTAGGGCCAACATTTACGGTTGTCCCACCGAGTCCGTGAGCAGTATCGCTCAAAAAGTTAGCAGCTAACCCATTGGCTGGAGCTGTAGCAGCACAGAATGCCGAAGCAGGCTCTACATTTGCCTCGTAGGCACTTGCTCGATTAAATGCCATCTCATAATCTTCTTGAATCCAGTTAAAAGCTTGGTTATACTGGTCGCCTTTTGATCTGAAAAATGCTGCTGCAACAAACATTTGAAGCGTGACAGTGATAAAAATCATTGCGACCATCAGGGCAACCAATACTTCAATAATGCTGAAGCCCTGAACCAGCGAATGCGTTAATAAAAAATGCAATTTTTTGATTCTATGAAAGATTCTTAATTTTGACTTTACTGGAACTAGCAGCGGTTTTAAAAAATGAGCCATTTTAATTTACCTGCTGCCAGTTTTTGATAGAGCCATAGCGATAGCGTGCAGGCCAGTCTATATACTCCAAAAGGTCAGATAGGCTTGACACATCGTCAGGCACCGCAATGCCTGACGTTGCGCCTGGCGTAACCAAAGTATTCATTTCAGATGGATCCCAAGTCGTGACAGAACGGTTGCCTGCATTATTTTTCGAGCTGTAGATTTCTTCGACCCATGCCACGCCCTCGAAATTAGTGTTTCTGCCACCTGGGCAGCCTGGACCTGATGTAAGTAGCTGCAAATCATCTGATGGATAATACAAAAAAGCATTTTGAATGCACGTTTTATCATAAAGTCGCGTGTAGGCGATTGTGTCACCTAGATTTATGATGCGGAGATCTCCTACGCGTGGCGGTTGTCCATCTGTCCGAATGTTGAGAATTTTGGCGGTGTTGCGCAGAATAATCGTCCCGCCATTTGAGAGAATGTAAATGTAAACGGGGCCAGATGTTGTATCGACTGTCAAGGTATGGTTGTTGCTTAAGACAATGTCGTCTACTTGATAAAAAGTAATGCCCCCAGCCGATCCAGTGAGGGTTGTACTTGTACTAATCGTGCCTAACTTAGCTCCCTGGGGAGTCAGTGGGATAGAAGTAGAAAGACGACAGGCAAATATTTTCCCCTCTACTTTATCGCCACTGCTTCCATCCGAGCCACTAGACCAGAGGGCATTTAAGTAGCTAGAACGGGTTGCATCTGCTGGGGCAGATATGTCTGTTAGTGAGGGGTCAGCAGATGAAATTGGAGTGTAATATACATTGCCGTTTTGGCCTAAGATGCTCCGCCCTCGTAGTACAGCCTTGCCATTCATCGCATCACCGTGGCTTATCAGTGTAATACCAGGAAAATCATCTAAAACAGGCTCAATGGTAATCTTTACCGCAACAAAAGAAGACTGCCCCCTATAGTTTCCCTCTACTAATAATGTCCCTATTTTATTCTGTTTATCGTAACGGTAAGCGCGAATTATATAGGTTTCATTTACACCAATTGTTCCGTTTAGCGAAATACTGGGTGCCCCTCTGCCGAGTTGCTGAAAACATGATGTACTACTGGGGTCATATCCAGTCCATTGGTTTACGGTCACTGCGCTTTCATCTCCACTTTTCGCGGTTCCGTCTGCACCCAGATAGTTTTTGCCCGTATTTGGGTCAATGGGGTCATAGTTACGCACCAAAAGTACGCCATTATTAGGCTTACTCAATTCTAAAAGTGCCCTTGCAATGGCACCATCACTGACCAACGTACTAGCACCCGAAGCACGTCGCTGCACAGCATTGTTGCGGTCATTTTGAGCAACTAAAAGACTGGTTCCGGCAAGGGCAATCATCACTAATCCAAGCGCGATGGCAATGGGTAGAGCAAAGCCAGAATTTTTTCTTGAGGTGTAAAATCTATTCCCATCTAAAATTGGGTGAATACACTTGATTAACATTGAGGGGTATCGCCAATAAAAGCGATGGGCGCAACTGTAAAACTATAGCTGAGTTTAGCTCTGTACTAGGTTACTCTTTTAGAATTCTCACCTACAACGACAAACTATTGAATGGAGCCTAATATTTCTTGCTGAGATGAATCGTCTCTTTGCCAAAGCAAGGCTCTATACGTTCTACAGCTAGTTGCTGCCCTAGTTCATATCTCGAATTTTGAGTGACTAAATAAAGTTGTCCATTGTCATCAACCTGATAATCTTTGATTGTCGAAGTAGAAATTCGGCGTCCGTCTTTGATCTTAGAGTGGTTATAAATGATGCCACTTAATACCGTTCTCTGGCCTTGGCTGACGGCAAACCAAGCCTCTAGCCTCGGCACAAATTTTGCAGGCTGATGGAATGTACTTAAGCATGAGCTTTCCAACGGCGAGTCCTCTGGATAGGAGTCCCACAGATCTGTCACATCATCCGTATTGTTGCTGTTAAACATGATGCCCCCTAAATGTAGCTCCTATTATTCTCTCATCAGGGTTTAATCTTTACATTGATGAAAACACCTAAATACAAGGGTCTAGACGCATTGGGTTAGTCTATGGGGTGAATGCAATCCCGTAACCTTAAGCAACTGAGTCAGCACATTGCAGTGAATGAAAAAAGCATTAAAACAGAGCATTAAGACTCTTCTGCTATGACGAGAGGGTTTAGGGCAAACCCTTCGAGTTGTGTCAGGCAATCAAAACTGACGGTACGAGGTGAAATATATCTCAGCATTTGTACCGAGAGCCGAAGCCGGAGGCCATTTTGGTATGGCTCCAGCTCTTGAGAAAACATCCAAATGCTTTAGGGCGCAGAGCTACCTACGTTTTAGAAAGAATGGTAGACGGCTCTGTAGCTGCGCGATAAAGAGATCAAACTCAGGAATACCTAGACGGGCTGCTAACCCTCCGAAAAGCAGTAGCCCCACCAGTCCAGCAACGGAAAGCTCCACCAGCAGCAGCACGTCACTCTCTTGAGCGCCCCAAAGAGAATGTATGCCTTTCAAAATGCCCCAACTGGCGGCTCCGGCTAAGGCACTGGCAACGGTTAACCCTGTGATCGGTTTTATCCAAGACTTGAGATTAAGCCCATGCAGCCGTCGATTTAAGATCCACAGCAGTGCCGCCATTGAAAATACGTTGACGCTGACCGTGGCGTAGACCAGCCCTGGTGCGCCAAAGTTGAAGAACCGCACAAAGATATAGTCCATCAAGGCGTTGATGCCAATATTGATCATGCTGACGCGAAAGGGCGTGTCGCCATCGCCCAAGGCATAGAATACGCGCACTAAGACATCTCGCCCTAGATACACAAACATGCCTAGGCTGTAGGCAATCAGTACAGGCGCAACCAACTGCGAGGCTTCGCGGCTAAAGGCATAGCGCTCATACACAATCTCCACAATCGGGAATGCCAGCGCCATCATGAGTGCGCCAATGGGCAGCATCGTCACGGCAGTGAGCATCATGCCCTGACGGATCCGGCTTTTGAGTTCTGGCCAGTCTTGGGGGTCGGTTAGCCGAGAAAAGATGGGAAGCAATGGCACCAAAATCATGTTGGACAAAATGCCTAACGGGGTCTGCACCAGCAGCGTAGAGTACCCTAAAGCCGATGCTGCGCCTGGAATATAGGAGGCAAAAAACAGGTCTGTGTAGACGTTAATCTGCATCATGCCGGAAGAGAACGTGGCGGGGCCTAAAATCCGAAAGACATCTTTGACCCCTGGGTCTTTGAAGTTAAACCGGAGGCGTAACCCACCCATTTTGGCGCGCCACTGGGCGGGGACTTGCACTAGCCACTGTAAAATTGCCCCGGCTAGGGTGCCATAGGCTAAGACCATCCCCCCCATGTGGGCATACTGCGGGTCAATGACTTTGCTGCCCACTGCCAAAATTAGCCCTCCAACCCCCAAAATGACGGTTAGGCTAGACAGCAGTGGGCTAACGGAAGGGAGCCAGTAGGAATCTGCGGCGTTGAGGCTCCCAAATCCGATGCCAATTAGCCCCGCCAGCAGCGCCATGGGTGCCATGATGCGGAGCTGCTCAATGGCAATCTCTCGCGTTTGTAAAATAATCTGATAGTTCTCTGGGTTTTTGGCCTGTTCTGCGGCAATAAATAAACCAGGTGCCACCAAATGCAGCAGCGGCTCGGCAAAGACCATTAGCACTACGGTAAACAGAATTAAAATTCCGCTGACGAGGGTGGTGATAGTCTCGACCAGGGGGGCAGTCTCATCTTTGGAGCGTTTGGACAAAACGCTAACGATCGCACTATGAAACGGTCCGTTGATGCCCCCCAGCAAAATCAAGAAAAAGCTCGGAATCACATAGGAGTAGTTATAGGCTTCGTAGGCCGGGCCTGTGCCAAAGGCTGCGGCAATGACCACCTGTCGCAGTAGCCCCGCGACTTTGCTAATGAGGGTGGCGATCGCCACAATGGCGGCAATATTGGTTAGAGAACGACGGGGCGACTTTGACGATTCACTCACAAATGGCTATGCCCAAGAACAAACATTCAACTATTTAAGCGCGTGTGCTGCCCGAATGAACGTTAGAATTTCGGAAAACCTGTGTTAGCTAAAGACCTACTGCTGCATTACCGAGCCTTAAGTGAGCAATCCTTTACGGTGGTAGACCTGGAAACAACGGGTCAGGCACCCCCTGAAGATCGCGCCATTGAGGTATCGATTGTGCAGGCCAGTCTAAAAGACGGGGTTCAACATCAGCAGACCCATTTAATTAACCCTGGGGTACCCATTCCGCCGTACATTCAGCGATTTACGGGCATCTCTGCGGACATGATTGAGGCGGCACCACATGCACAAGAAGTATGGCAAGACTGCTTGCCACTATTGAGTTCTGGCATTTTGACCGCCCATCATATTGACTTTGAATATGGGTTTATTCAGACGGAGTATGCAAGGCTGGGCATTAATTTTGTGCGCCCTGCCTCAACACAGCTTTGCACGGTCATTTTGTCGCGTCTGATGCTGCCAGATTTGGCTTCGCGCAGTTTACCCTTTTTGGTGAATCATTTTGAGTTTCCGGTAGATTGCTCTCACCGAGCGGAACCTGATGCGCTGGCCTGCTGGCTGTTGGCAGAAAGGCTGCTAAAGGAAATTCAGACGGAAGCCGATGAGGTTTTATTAGCGCGGTTTGCCAAGCAGCGGATGCCTTTGGAGAGGGCTGCTGATTTGCTGGGATGTTCTGCTGAGGTGGCGCTAACTCGGCTCAATAATGCAGGTGTAATACCCAAAATTTCGCGCCGTACTGAGACGGCAATGTACCTGCGTGGCGATGTTGAAGCCATTCTACTCGAAGGATCAAGTTAGGGATGGCATTGATTCGCGTGATTTATATTGGATGCTCCCATCTTAAAGAGCATCCAAAATTGTTGTAATGCCCTGATAGATAAACGCAAGTTCATCTTCGGTGATGCAGTAGGGCGGCATTATGTAGAGTACATTGCCCAAGGGTCGCAGGAGTAGTCTTTGGGCGATCGCCCGTTTGCGAATCTCCAGCGAAAGCTGGTTGAGATAGCCAGGATTTTCGGTAATTAAGTCCATTGCGGCGATCGTCCCTGTCACGCGCAGGTTTGTAAGCCGAGGATGGTCTGTGAGTTTTGCGAGGTGTTGCTGATGGTGAGTCTCCATCTGCCCAAAGGCTGGTTCATTTTCAGCCATCAGTTCTAGAGACGCTAACGCCGCTGCACAGCCTAACGGGTTTGCCGCATAGCTGTGTCCGTGATACAGCGTCTTCTGCGGATCGTCGCTGTAGAAGGCATCGTAGATTGCCTCTGTGCTAATGGTTGCCGAAAAAGGTAAAAAGCCCCCTGTAATGCCTTTAGAAAGGCAAATAATATCGGGGTTGACCTGCGATTTTGTGCAGGCAAACCAGTCTCCGGTACGACCAAATCCGGTCATCACCTCATCAAAAATCAGAAGGGTATTGTGGGCTTGGGCAATTTTTTGGAGCTGCTGCAAAAAAGATGGTCTACACATTTGCATCCCTGCAACCCCCTGCACCAACGGCTCAATAATGATGCCTGCATAACGCTGTGGCTGCTGGGTTAGGGTCTGCTGAATTTGCTGAAGGATAGCCTGTTCGGTTTGGTCTGCGCTGTCATCTTGTAAATGGGTGGCAGGGTAGGGGACAAACGCTACATCAAATAAAAGTGGGGTAAAAGCATCGGTAAAGAGAGATCGCGCTCCCACTGCCATCGCCCCAAAGGTATCGCCATGATAGGCTCCCTCAAAGGCCAGAAAGGTCGTGCGGGGCTGGCCTTGGTTTGCCCAATACTGGTAGGCCATCTTGAGCGCCACCTCGATCGCCGTTGACCCGTTGTCTGAATAAAACACGCGAGTAAGGGACTTGGGCAGGCACGCCGTGAGCTGTTCGGCAAGCTGTTCAGCGGGGTCGTGGGTAAACCCAGCAAAAATGACTTGCTCTAGCCGTTTAGCCTGCCCAAAAATCGCCTCGGCGATTTTGGGATGGGCGTGCCCGTGGAGATTCACCCACCAGCTCGAAATACAGTCTAGAATCTGTTCCCCTGTCTCAAGCTCTAGCCATACGCCTTGAGCCGATTTCACTTTCAGCGGTTCGGGGGCTGTTTTGGCTTGGGTGTAGGGATACCAAAGGTTAGGGTGCATAAGTTTCTTGTACAAGCTTGACCATTATGTCAGATTCACATCTGCCCATGAAAATACGGCATCAAGCTGCCAAAAAATGCCGTGATGCCGTATTTACATCGCTTTGATGATCAAACTGCAATCAATATAAGGGTTTTGTTGTCTTTAATACAAACCTTACCCAGATGCCTTTCTTAATGTGAACTTAACTTAGGCCTAAGGTTTACCTAAGCTTAAAGATCTTAGGTTTATCAACGTTTGCGGCGGAGTAAAGCACTGTCTCTGCTTCGCTGCTTATTAAGCCTTTGTTATTTGTGCATTCAAGTGTGAGGAATTCTCTGTGATATCAACTCAAATCTGGAGTCGTGTACTCCTGAGTCTTGTTCTGCTGGCCTGGTCTGGTGTGCAGACAAAAGTGCTGGCTGAAGATCGGCCTTCTATTGGTGTTATTGAAGGGCAAGCTGCCCCTACCGCTGATACGGTACATCTCTCTTCCCTCGTGGGCGATGCTCAATCTGAGGCGCAGGTTACGTCGGTTTCGCAACTGTCTGATGTGCAGCCAACTGACTGGGCGTTTCAGGCTTTACAGTCTTTGGTCGAGCGCTATGGCTGTATTGCGGGCTATCCAGACGGCACCTTTCGAGGCAACCGTGCCGCAACGCGCTATGAATTAGCCGCTGCACTCAATGCCTGCCTAGATCAAATTAGCGATCGCTTTGCCAGTAAAGAAGATCTCGCCACGGTCAAGGCACTCCAAGAAGAGTTTAAGACCGAACTCGCTACCCTTAAAGGGCGTGTAGATGGTCTAGAAGCCCGTACCAAGACCCTCGAAGCTCAGCAGTTTTCAACCACAACCAAGCTTCAGGGTGAAGCCATTTTTGCCATTAGCGATGTGTTTGGCGATAGGGCAGGCAGCAACCCCAAAACCAATATTGATTCCCGTGTCACCTTCACAGAGCGCGTCCGCCTTAACTTCTTGACCAGCTTTACGGGTAAAGATCGGCTGTACGTGCGCCTACAGCAATCTAATCGTGAAGTCAACTTTGGTGGTGCAACGGGCACCAACATGACCCGTCTGGCCTTTGATACGGGCAATACGGGCAATAATGTTGTGCTAGATCGCCTGGACTACATGTTCCCAGTGGGCAAAAAGCTCAAGATTGATGTGTTTGCAAATGGTGGCTTCCACCATTACTACACCACTACCGTTAATCCCTTTTTTGAAGGCGGTGGCGGTGGTAAAGGGGCGCTCTCTTTCTTTGGAGAACGTAACCCGATTTATCGAATTGGAACCGCTGGCTATACGGCAACCTCTGGGGTTGGCGCAACTTATCAATTTACCCCTAAAGTTCGCTTTGACGTGGGTTATTTAGCGGGTCGTTCTAATCTTTCTACGGCAACGCAAGCCACAAACCCTGCGGGTATTGCGACGGTTGCAGGGGCTACTGATAGTGGTCTTTTTGGTGGCAGCTATAGTGCATTGGCACAGCTTTCTTTTAAGCCAACCAAGAAAATCGAAGTGGCATTGACCTATGTGCGCAACTATGCCCCAGATGGCAACCTTCGTTACTTTAGCGGCAGCACTTTTGCTAATAATCCCTTTGTTACACCTGCCAACGTTGCTCAACCACTCATCTCTAATTCCGTTGGGGTGCAAGGTTCTTTTAGAATTTTGCCTAAGTTAGCGGTGGGTGGCTGGTTTGCCTACACGAATGCTGATCGAGCAAATGGAGTTGGCAGTGCAGACATCATTAATGGAGCCGTCAATGTGGCAATTCCTGACCTCTTTAAGAAGGGGGCTGTTGGGGGCATTATTGTTGGGGTTCCGCCGACTGTAGTGGGGAGTTCTTTTGTTGGGGCTGGGGGTCGCCGCGAAGATCCTACAACACCCATTCACATTGAGGCGCTGTATCAGTTCCCAATTAATAACAACATCACCATTACCCCAGGGATTATTTACTTAATTAACCCTAATGGTAATGCTGCTAACTCCGACATTATTGTGGGGGTTGTGCGAACAACCTTCACGTTCTAGGGGTTTAACTTAAACACACAGTTCAGCTTCTCAATAAAGCAGCAAAGAGGGCTTATCTTTCGGTAAGCTCTCTTTGCTGTTCAAAATATAAGCGAGGGGAAATCTTATAATCCGTATCGTTCTCTACAGCAGCTATCTCCATAGCCTTTTAGTGTTAGGGCTGATGCTTTGTAGTCTGCACTACAAGTCTAGGTTTAGGCACGAATCTATTTGCTTGAGAAGATGACGGCGGTTTAACTATGCGAATCGAGCAAATACAGGCATTTCTGACGGTGGCTCAGACGGGAAATTTCCAGAAGGCTGCTCATCATTGTGGCGTTACGCAGTCCACAATCAGTCGCCAAATCCAGGGTCTAGAAGAAGATCTGGGGATGCCGTTATTCCATCGGGGCAGTCAAAATAAGTTCACTATTGCCGGAGAGCGTTTGTTCCCTAAAGCAAAGCGGATTCTGTCTGAGTGGGAGGATGCTCTAAAGGCGATCGCCGAACTCAAGGAGGGTCTACAGTCAGAGCTATGCGTAGCAGCCATTCATTCGGTTTGCGCCCACTACCTGCCTCCTGTATTACAGCTCTTTTGTGAACGTCATCCTCATATTCAGCTACGGGTTACGTCCTTGGGCAGCGATCGCTCCCTTAAGGTATTGCGAGATGGCTTGGTAGATTTAGCGATTGTGATGAATAACCCCTCCCTTACCCAGCAGCCAGAAACTGTAGTGGATAAGCTTTATGATGAGCCAATCCAGGTGCTGATGGCGGCTGATCACCCGCTTGCGGTCTACGAGATTGTGCCGTGGGCAGAGTTGGCGCGGTTCGCCCACGTGGTGTTTAAGGACGGCTATGGAATGCAGCGGCTTGTGCAAAGTCAGTTCAAAAAGCTAGGGCTAGTGCTAAATGCCGCCATTGAGCTAAATACCCTAGATGCGTTTCGTGGCGTGATTCGCCAAGGTGATATGATTTCGCTGCTGCCACGGGGCGCATTGGTAGAATCTCAGACAGATCCTTCGCTGGCGGTACGGGACTTAGGAATTTTGGCAAATGACTTCCATTCAGGGGCATCTATTTTGACCCGTGAGGTGGTGATGGTGACAACAACCGATCGGCTTTTGATTCCGCCCATCGCCCATTTTCGGCAAATGGTGCGCGATCACTTTACTCCGACGCTACAGCCGCAGTCTGTCACTGCAAAGCAACCTGTGCTGGAGCTACGATGAGCCAAGTTTTTCGAGAATTACTTAAAAAAGTGGGCAGCGGTACCCACACGAGCGTTGGTCTCACCCGCACAGAAGCGTCGGCTGCGCTAGAAATGATGCTGCGTCAAGAGGCTACGCCCGTCCAGATTGGCGCATTTTTAATTGCCCACCGCATTAGGCGGCCTACGGGCGAAGAACTTGCCGGAATGCTGGATGCCTACGATGCCCTTGGCCCGAAGGTAGCTGCCATTGAATCGCCTTACCCAGTTGCGGTGTTTAGCGTGCCCTACGATGGGCGATCGCGGACGGCTCCTCTCTTGCCCATTACGGCGCTGGTGTTGGCGGCGGCGGGGCATCCGGTGCTAATGCATGGGGGCGATCGCATGGCAACCAAATACGGCGTGCCGCTGCTAGAGCTATGGCAGCAGCTTGGCATTGACTGGTCTACCCTTAGCCTAGATCAGGTACAGCAAACCTTGGAGCAGACCAACCTAGGGTTTCTCTACACGCCGCGCCATTTCCCCCTCTCACAGCATCTCACGGTCGCCCGTGACCAGCTTGGCAAACGTCCACCCCTGGCGACTCTAGAGTTATTCTGGTGCCCCTATGAGGGAGACTCGCACCTGTTTTTGGGCTATGTGCATCCCCCCACTGAAGCCATGATGCAGGTGGCGTTTAAGCTCAGAGGGCAAACCCGCTACACCACTATTAAAGGACTGGAGGGGAGCTGTGACTTACCGCGCGATCGCACCGCCATTATTGGCACCTACACCGGAAAAGATGAGCTAGATCGGCTGCTACTCAACGCCCGTGATCTAGATTTAAATGGGACAGAAGCCAGTTATTCAGACATTGAGACTTGGACTACAGAAGCGCAACAGGTTTTGCAAGGACAAACCAATTCAAGCCTCTATGCTGGTGCGCTTTGGAATGCAGGATTTTATCTATGGCATCTAAAAATAGCACCCACTCTGGCAGAAGGAATTGCTCAAACTAAAGCCTTGCTTCAAAACGGTCAAGTTAAAGCACAGCTATGTTTGCTTCAGACATATACCGCTAAGTTAAATTAATAAGAGAGCGAAAAATGTCAAATCGCAACTTAATCGGTCTATCAAAAAAGTTGAGTTAAGTGAGGTCTATCGCAGATGCCAGAACAACTAGAAGCACGGTTAGCCTATTTAGAAGCTGAGGTTGCACTGCTTAAACACAAAGCAGAAAAAGATACCCCTCCTCAACCTTGGTGGGAACAAATTGCTGGAACATTTGCCAACAACTCAACCTATGATGAGGCGATGCGGTTGGGACGTGAGTACCGCGATGCTCTTTTCCCAAATTCTACAGAGCTATCTGGCGAGTAAATGTACATTCTTGACACCGATCACCTCAGCATTTTAGATCGTGGAGGAATTAAGGCTCAGTCCCTGCTACAAAAACTGAAGAACGTTGCCTCTACTCAAGTGGCAACGAGCATTATTAGCTATGAAGAGCAAATGCGCGGTTGGTTGAGTTATGTGGCTAAAGCCCAGACCCTTGAACAGCAGGTTGAAGGGTACAAACAGCTAAAGCGACAACTGACAAATTACTGCACAATCCCGATTCTTGAGTTTGATACAGAAGCGGCTCAAACGTTTCAAAGTCTTAGGAAAGCGTATCCACGACTTGGCACAATGGATTTGAAAATTGCATCAGTTGCATTAACGCATCAAGCCACGCTGTTGACTCGAAACAGTTCTGATTTTGGACAAATTGCAGAATTGTCTATTGAGGATTGGGCATAAATAAGAGTGACTTCTCTAACTTCTCCATTAGAAATAGTGACCGCCTTGATTTTGGCAGGGGGGCGCAGCCGCCGTATGGGTTCGGATAAAGCGCTGGTCACTTGGCAGGGTATCCCCTTACTTCAGCGCGTGTTTGTCGTGGCACAAGCATGCTGTAGCACAGTGTTTGTCCTCACGCCTTGGCCGGAGCGGTATCAATCGCTGTTGCCCAGCAGCGTTAACTGGTTATTAGAGCCGCCAGCTACCTTTGCAGGGCCTCTGACTGCATTAGCGTTAGGGATGCAGACTATCCGAACCCCCTGGTTGCTTTTACTGGCCTGCGATTTACCTCAGCTTGATGCGGCTGTGTTAGCGCGATGGATACAGGCGTTGCCAGAAAGTGAGGCGATTGCCCAAGTCCCCTACTATCAAGACCGTTGGGAGCCGCTGTGCGGGTTTTATCGTGTTGATGTGCTACCTGCCCTCCAAACTTTTTTAACAGAGAATGGCGATCGCGCTTCGTTCCAGCAGTGGCTCCAAACCATCGATGCAGTACCGTTAGCGGTAGATGCAGCAACTTCCCCTATGTTTTACAACTGCAATACGCCCAGCGACCTCACGGTAAACTAGCAAAGATTCCATCACCTTGTCTCAGAATGCGTAAGCGGCTTCGCCTTTCAAACAGTCAACTGCTCTGGATTTCACTGGCGGTATTCTGCCTACTCCTCACCTGGCTTAGCGTTCAGATGCTAGGCGGCTATAAACCAGCGCAGTTGCAGGCACTCATCCAGAAAGCGGGTCTATGGGCACCTCTGGGCTACATTGCTCTCTATGCCGTGGGGACTTTGGCGCTATTGCCTTCCACCCCGCTCAATATTTCTGGTGGCCTATTGTTTGGGCCTTGGTGGGGCATTTTATGGACCAGCGTGGGGGCTGTGGTGGCAGCGGCGATCGCCTTTTTCTTCAGCCGTACGGTCGGTCGCCCTACGATGGAAAAGCGGTTAGCAGGGCGATGGCAAACGATGGATGCCGAAATTCATCGGGGCGGATTGTTTTATATGTTTGCCATTCGGCTGATCCCCGTCATGCCCTACGGGATTGTGAATTTTGCAGCAGGTCTAACGTCCATTCGCTTTCGAGATTTTTTGATGGGCACTATTTTAGGTACGGTGCCGAGCGTTTTACCCTTTGTGCTGGTAGGGAGTTCTGGCTTTAAGGCTCTTTCTACAGGAAATTCGTGGCCTCTTCTGGGTGCGTTGGGATTAACAGGAGTCCTAATCTTAATTTCAACAGCTTTCAAAAAAAACAGACTTCATATCAAAAATAAATAAATATCATTCTATTTCTAGCGAGTCAGCAATCTCTTTGATTTCCAGATCTTGAGCCAATTCTTGAATGGTTTGCTCTAAAACTGTCGTAACACTTTTTTCTACTGCTACAGAAGAAATGGCTCCAATTAAATCATGATAAAAATCCTGATCACCTGTAAGATGATACCAAAAATCTTCTCCTACAAGTAAAGTATAATGATATTGGTTCCTAAGTTTTTTATAGCATTGGCTAACATTTGACTCGTTTCCGTAGAGCACACCAACAACAAAATCATCTACCTGCACTGAAAGCCTATTCGTTCTTGCAATGCCTCTTAAGCTGTTGAAATGCTTATGAATGGTATCAACATCATCATTGTTAAGCGTGATTGGCCCACTTTTAATCTGGCAATATTTTTTTCGGTTATCGACAGCGTCAGTAAATTCAATATCTATACCAGGCACTAAGCTTGGCAAAGAAGAACCAAGTACGTTTGGAATAAAATCTTGCCAATGTGTTCCAAAAGAGGTAGTAATTGAAGTCCCTAGGACTCTGGGATAGATCAAAGCTTTTGCAATTGATTCTGAGGTTGAATCACCTGATGTAAATGCTGATAAATATCCTATCAAAAATGGATTAATATTGAATTCTTTAGATTTTCTTAGCTTTTTTATATTTTTGAGATGGTTGACTGCAATTTTATCTCTAAAAAATATTTTAGCTTTTTCTAAAATCTCTTGTCTTTCTGACTCAGTAAGCATAATTAAAGGCAAAGTTTTAGTGATCAGTTATGGCGAATATAGCAAACATTTTACAAACGGGAAAAAATAAGTACAATTAAGTTGTAACCATGTATAAGGTTGATCAAAAGTAGGCATATATCGTGAAGCAGTTTTATTCACTGACTGAAGTGGCAGATTTACTATCGGTCTCTAAAGAAACGCTGAGACGCTGGGATCGTTCAGGTAAACTCCACTCAGTTCGGGAGCAGTCCAGTAATTATAGGGTTTATTCAGCCAAGTCATTGAAGCAGTTTGAGCAGCTCCAATTCATGTTTAATGGAACTACTCCTGTAGACGTGAAGCCTACCCGCCCTTACAAAGTTATAGAACTATTTTCTGGTGCAGGTGGGCTAGCTCTGGGTTTAGAGAATGCTGGTTTAGATTGTGTGTTGCTCAATGATATTGATAAAGATGCTTGTGCCACACTCAAAAAGAATCGACCAGTATGGAACGTGGTACATGGAGATGTTACAAAATTAGACTTCCGCCCATACCGAGAGAAGGTTGATGTAGTTGCAGGAGGTTTTCCTTGCCAAGCTTTTAGCTATGCAGGTAAAAAACTAGGTATAGAAGATACGCGAGGGACTCTCTTCTATGAATTTGCAAGAGCTGTTCAAGAGGTCAAGCCTTTGATATGTATTGGTGAGAACGTTCGTGGGTTATTGTCTCATGAAGGTGGAAAAACGCTTTCTGGCATGGTAGATGTATTGGAAGAGTTGGGATATTCTGTACTCCCTCCAAGAATTTTGAGAGCAATTTTTTATCGAGTTCCTCAAAAGCGTGAGCGGCTTTTGATTGTAGCACTTAGAAAAGATTCTGATCTAAAATATGAATATCCAGCACCAAATAATACACTTTATACATTAAAAGATGCGTTAAAAAAAGGCGATTTATATGATTGTGACGTTCCTGATTCTCCAGGACAAAAGTATCCGCCTCGAAAGTATGAGATTATGAAGCAGGTGCCTCCCGGAGGCTATTGGCGAAGCTTGCCAATCGAACTCCAAAAAGAATATATGATGAAAAGTTTTTACTTGGGAGGTGGTAAGACAGGAATGGCTCGTAGAATGAGTTTGGATGAACCTTGTCTAACTTTGACTTGTAATCCAGCCCAAAAACAAACTGAACGCTGCCACCCTGAAGAAACGAGACCCTTTAGAGTCCGTGAATATGCTCGGATCCAGACGTTCCCTGACGACTGGGAATTCAGTGGGTCTACCAGTTCTCAGTATCGACAAATTGGCAATGCTGTACCTGTTAATTTAGCTGAAGACATTGGTAAATCTATCGTTAAATGTCTAAATGCATACTACGCCTCTAACCCTATGCCCTTGTCATACGCCATAAGCAACTGATATGTGCCAACTGTTAGGCATGAACTGCAACGTCCCCACAGATATCTGTTTCTCGTTTACGGGCTTTTGTGCGCGGGGCGGTCAAACCGATGACCATCAAGATGGCTGGGGCATCGCGTTTTTTGAAGGGGCAGGATGTCGCCTTTATATTGATGAAAAATCATCGGTGACTTCACCTGTGGCAGAGCTGGTAAAACAGTATCCCATCCACTCAAAGCATGTGATTGCTCACATTCGTAAAGCAACCCAAGGGCAGATTGCCCTAGAAAACTGCCATCCCTTTCGGCGTGAGCTATGGGGGCGCTACTGGGTGTTTGCCCACAATGGCGATCTCAAAGATTTTGATGGCTCCATTGAAGGTCTATACAAACCCGTCGGCAATACCGATAGCGAACGCGCATTTTGCATTATTCTTGAAACGCTTCGCGCTGCGTTTCCTGAGGGGATGCCTACGACTGAGCAGCTTTACGAAGCCCTGCAAGATATTACGGCTCAAATTGCCGCCCATGGCGTATTCAACTACTTGCTTTCCGATGGGGTGCATCTGTTTGCCCATTGCAGCACCAGCCTGCACTATATTGTGCGCCAGGCACCCTTTGCAGAAGCGCATTTAGTAGATGAAGACGTGACGGTTAATTTCCAGGGTTTGACGACGCTACAAGATCGAGTGGCGGTAATTGCGACGCTGCCGCTTACAGATAACGAAGTTTGGGAGGCGATCGCCCCCAATCAGCTCATTTTGTTTCAAGATGGGCAACCCAGCCTTTTGTAGCCTACGCGCAAGAGTAAAACTTAATTTGAGCTACGCCACTCGACCATACCGAGCCGTCCATTTTTCTATAGAAGCTTGCTGACAGAGCCATGCCCAAAGCTGATCGCCGATGCTAAAGTGCCACCATTCGCCAGGATGCCGCTGAAACCCCGCTTGCGTCATCACGTTATGAAGCATTTGTCGATGCTGATGGGCTAGCGCGGCAGCATTGCGGTCTTCTGTTGCAGCATTTGGATCTTGAGCGAGAGTGCTGAAATAGTTGGGCTGCGATCGCACTGAAAGCTCATCAATGGGCGAACCCATCGCCACGGTCTGCTGAGTTTGCGTATCAAACAAAGTTATGTCAACCGCCGCACCCGTACTGTGGGGCGGCGGCGTTTTAGGGTCTAAATTAGGGGGTGCCCAGAGTTGATACACTTCTTCCCATAGGGCTTCTGTTGCAGCTAGAGAAAGCATAGACTGCTCTAGCCCTCGCGCTTGCAGCAATTCTGCAAAGGTGCGCTCCACCATAAATTTTTGGACGGCAACTGGACGGTAGGCATCAAAAATAAAGAGTTTCCAGTGGGGCTGCTGTACCTGTAGCGTTTGCTGCGCTTGAATTAGTGCAGTTAAAACGCCCGCTCGGACAAAAAACGGAGAAACCTTGCCATAGGGCGCGCCCAAAGCAGCATAAGGGTGTGGGTCAGCATAGGTAAACACATCCCTGGGCATGGGAACAAGCGGCTCATGGGATTCAATAATAGGGATATCCCAGTAGGGTTTGATGGGCATTACTTAATGTGCATTAGGGCTAAGGAATTTAAGATTTTGGGGATACTTTGAAGGCATTTTTGCATAAGAGTGTCCCGTCACAGATCGCAGAATGCCGTTCGATGAGAAACTGAAGAATACATTAACTGCAATTTTCAAAACACAGGGCGAATGACCAAAACTGCATGGGTATTTCCGGGACAAGGCTCACAGATAGTGGGAATGGGGGTGGACCTGCTAGAAACGGCGATCGCCCAGGAGCGCTATCAGCAAGCCGAAGAAGTTTTAGGTTGGTCTATTTTAGACTGCTGTAAAGGCGAACTTGAAATTTTGTCTAGAACACTCTATACGCAGCCCTGTCTCTACGTCATCTCCGCAATTTTGGCAGACTTACTGCACGAGAAAGGCCAGCGACCCGCCGTCATGGCAGGCCATAGTTTAGGAGAATATGCCGCCCTCTACGCCGCCGGAAGTATCGACTTTAGAGCAGGACTAAAGTTGGTTCAGCGCCGCGCAGAACTAATGGATGAGGCTTCTGGTGGCAAGATGGTGGCGGTGATGGGATTTGATCGCGGTGCCTTAGACGCTGCCATCAGCACCTTACCCGATGTGGTTTTAGCCAATGACAACCATGCCGACCAAATCGTTATTTCCGGTAGCCCCACCGCCGTGGATGCGCTATTGGCAAGCATTAAAGTGAAGCGAACAGTGCCCTTAAAAGTCAGTGGTGCATTTCACTCGCCGCTGATGGCTCAGGCCGCTCATGAGTTTGGAGCCGTGCTGCAATCGGTGCTGTTTCAGAATGCTCAGGTACCCGTCATTGCCAACGTAGAGCCAACCCCAGCGGCAGATGCCGCGATGCTTCAAGAGCGCCTGATGCAGCAAATGACGGGGCCTGTGCGCTGGCGAGAGATTTGTTTGGCGCTTCAGTCCATGGGGATTGAAGAAGTGATTGAAGTGGGTCCTGGCAAGGTTTTGACGGGTCTCGTCAAACGGACTGCCCCTGGCATAAAACTCACCCAAATGGGGACGCTTGCAAACGTTATGACCTATGCCTCGGCGCATTCTTAAGCAGTCAGCAATAGTAGCAGCAGCAAAAGCATGACGCAGCAGCGAGAACCCTTTATTAGTTTGGCGCTCTATCACTTGTTTAAGTGGTCTGTGGTTAGCCCCGCGCTTCACGGCTACTTTCAGGTACGGATTTATGGCGCAGAAAATGTGCCCCCCCAAGGCAAACTGGTGGTGGTGAGCAACCACGCCAGCGATTTTGATCCGCCTATTGTGTCAAGCTGCGTGGGGCGACCTGTGGCCTATATGGCAAAGCAGGAGCTATTTGAGGTGCCCGTTTTGTCAACGCTCATTCGATGGTATGGTGCATATCCCGTCAACCGAGGTTCAGCGGATCGCAGCGCAATCCGTGCGGCACTGGCATCTTTAGAACAAGGCTGGGCAGCGGGCCTTTTTTTACAGGGAACCCGAACCCCCGACGGTCGTATTTCTGATCCTAAGCTAGGGGCTGCCCTGATTGCCCAAAAAGCGCAGGCTCCGTTACTTCCTGTCTCCCTTTGGGGCACGCACAATATTTTGATAAAGGGGCAATATAAGCCCAAAAGAACGCCCCTTACCATTCGGATTGGGGCGCTCATTGATCCGCCGCCTAAAAATGGCGATCGCACCAAGCTACAGGCGACAACTCAGCACTGCGCAGACGCCATTAACGCCATGCACGATCTTGGGAGATAGTTATTCGGTTTCGATGGCCTAAGCTTTAGATCGTGCTTGACGCACCATTGCAATTAAAACCTGGTGGGCATCTTCAGAATCGGTGAGCGATCGCTCAAAGGGCACTCGAACCGTTGTCGCATCATCGCCTATCATCACATTGAGATCCATCCCTTCAGGATCGATCGCATTCATCCGAGCAGCGGTGGCAGCTTCGGTTTTTCCGTAGACTTTGGCGTACATTAATACTGCTTCCGCATGATCATCATTCATGTGGGTGCAAATGCGCTGGCTTACTTCGGGGGTAATGGGGTCTGCCATAAAGTCTCCTGAATGAGTGTTGCTAATATTCTGGCGCTATTCGCGCCCTGGAATAATGCTGTTGGTGAGTTTTTTGATTGCGTTATCCGCAATATCTTTATAGCCCAGCTTTCCACCCAAAATTTGACCAAACCTTTGGGTGGCAGCAGGCCGCTTCACGCCCAGACGGTAGCTTATACCTGGTAGCCGATAAAACAGGCCAGACAGCCGCTGCGCCCACGCCATGTCAGCCCCCCACTCTTGGGCGATGACGTTGGTATAGTTTTCGAGGGCATTTCCGTCACCCGACAACGCCTGATGGATTGCTTCAGAAGCCTTTAGCCCACTAAAAATAGAAGGACGAATACCCTCAGCAGTCAACGGATCGACCACACAGGCCGCCTCGCCAGCCAAAAGCGCATTTTGCGTATGCAGCGTTTGGTTCCCATCCCAAAGACAGATTGGGTGCCCAAACTGCTTGATGGCCTTAAAATCCACCCCAAATAGCTTAGAGTATTCTGCCGCAATCTCCCGCAAATTTTGGGATTCACCCCGTCGAAAGGTGCCAATCCCAATCGAATAGCCATCCGCCTTAGGGAAATTCCAGAGGTAGCCATTTTTGACCATACCAAATTCAAAATGGGCGATGTGGCCGTCTTTAATGGGGGTCATGGCTTCTGCCTCTAAAGCCGTGCCAATGCTACGCTTGCGCTCATTAAAGCCCAACCATTTTGCCATGGGGCCCTTAGCGCCATCTGCGGCAATGAGGTAGCGTCCTTGCGCTACGCCGTTGGCAGTATTGACCTGCCAGTGACTGCCCTTAAACTCAATGCCCGTTACCTCGGTACTGTCGCGCAGTTCGGCACCCTGTTTTTGCGCCTGCTGCATCAGAAAATGGTCGAAAATATCTCGACGTACCATCCAGATTGGCTCGGCAGGGGTGAGGTCTGCCTCAAAGGAATCCTCCATTTTCCAGGTATAGCGGATGCTGCTGACCTTCAGAGAAATCGCTGGAGAAAAGTCAAAATCAAACCACTCTGCAATCACAGGAGAAACGCCGCCGCCACAAGGCTTATAGCGCGGTAGGGTCTCTTTTTCTAGTACCATTACAGAATGCCCTTTCTTGGCAAGGTGATAGGCTGCGGTTCCACCAGCAGGGCCAGCACCGACAATGATGCAGTCAAACATAGTTTAATTTGCGAGCCTAAATGATTGATCAACCATGCCTAAGGATCGTGGATTAAATAACTTACAGAATTGCTTGGAAGCGATGTGCTTTGCACTCCCTCATCCCCTAACCCCTTCTCCCAGAGCGGGAGAAGGGGGACAAGAGTCTTACTCCCCTCTCCCGCTCTGGGAGAGGGGCTGGGGGTGAGGGTCAAGGTTCGAGGTTATCAAGCCCATGTCTAACAGATTTAGACCGTCATAATCTCTTTTTCTTTCACTGCCAAGAGTTCGTCAATTTTAGCGGTGTATTTATCAGTCAGCTTCTGAACCTTATCCTGTAAGTCTTTAGACTCGTCTTCAGAAATCTCGCTGTTTTTAGCCTGCTTTCGCACCGCATCAATCGCATCCCGTCGGATATTGCGTACCGAGACTTTGCCCTCTTCTGCTAGCTTTGCCGCCATTTTGGTAAATTCTTTCCGTCGCTCTGTGGTTAGCGTCGGAATGTTGAGGCGGATGACGTTGCCGTCATTGTTAGGAACTAGCCCCACGTCGGACATAGAAATGGCTTTTTCAATAGGACCCAGTAAATTGCGCTCAAAGGGCTGAATCGAAATAGTGCCAGAATCTGGGGTGGCGATGGTGCAGACCGACCGCAGCGGCGTTTCAGCGCCATAGTACATGACGGTAATGCGGTCTAACAGCGAGGCATTTGCCCTGCCTGTGCGAATGGTGTTAAACGACCGCTGAGCTGACTCAACGGCCTTTTGCATGTGGTCTTCAGTATCAGCTAACTTCACAAGAACCTCCTACCAGGGTGCCAATCGACTCACCCGTTAATGCTCGTCGAATATTGTTGGGTACAGACAAATTAAACACCAAAATGGGCAGGTTATTGTCTTTACAAAGGGCGATCGCCGTACTGTCCATCACGCCTAATTCATGGGTAAGAACATGATTATAGGTTAAAGTCTTAAACTGCTTGGCATCAGGGTTAAGATTTGGGTCGGAGTCATAGATCCCATCTACCTTGGTCGCCTTAAGGATCACTTCGGCATCAATTTCAGCAGCGCGCAGGGCAGCAGCGGTATCCGTCGTAAAAAACGGGTTCCCAGAACCCGCTCCAAAGATTACAACGCGCCCCTTCTCAAGGTGACGAATGGCCTTACGCCGAATGTAGGGTTCAGCCACCTGCTGCATTGGGATGGCAGACTGTACACGAGTGGGGATGCCTGATCGCTCTAGACAGTCTTGGAGGGTCATGGCGTTCATGACGGTGGCAATCATGCCGATATAGTCCGCAGTAGCGCGATCCATCCCCGCAGAGGCACCTTTAACGCCCCTAAAAATGTTGCCACCACCCACCACAACCGCAATTTGGATGCCCTGTCGGGCGACATCCGCAATTTCTTCGGCAACCTGCTGCACTACGGCGGGGTCAATGCCGTAGGGTAAGCTCCCCATAAGAGCTTC